>NC_015732.1:2700000-3000000 GCF_000219725.1 Gracilinema caldarium DSM 7334
CGAGACAGATCTCGGGCGCGGAAACAGGCTATTTCAGCTCGGTTTATAGCATCATATATTTCATCAGTCTCGGAAAGACTGAGCTTTACGAGACTAATATTACCTAATATTGCAGTCATGATATTGTTAAAATCGTGAGCAATTCCCCCTGCAAGGATTCCAATGGATTCTAATTTCTGGCTCCGTTCTAATTCTGAGCGTAACTGTTCAATTTCAGTGATGTCGAGTAAGATAACAAGGGCAGCCTTCTTTTCCATGTATGTAAAGGGTGAGGCCGATACAAGACAATATAATTTCGTACCATTTCTTCTCATAATAAGTACTTGCTGAGTTGTGGTAGTTTGATTTGCAATAAGAGCATTATGAAAAACCGTAAAAGCTTGTTCATCCATAGAAAGACCTAATTGGGTGATTTTGGATCCCACCAATTCTGATGGAGGTATCTGAAGCATTGCACTGGCAGATCGGTTTATATCTAATACTACCTGGGTATCTGTTTCGATAATTAGCATTCCTGCCGGACTCACATGAAAGGCTCGAACAAAATTAGCTTCTATTGAGCGAAGTGAGGCGGTTACTGCTAAACGCCGATCGACTTCCATGGTGAGATTTTTTTCAGCACTGAGATCATGAGCAATAATAATATAGCCAGAAAGGCTTTGTCCTGCAAAGAGTTTTCGTATAATCATTGATGCGGGGCTAATACGGGTTGATGAAAAATAAAAAGATACTTCAAAGGTATGTGTCTCTGAAGTATAGGCATGGTTTTGAAGCCATACCTGCGGTGGATTTGCTTCAGGAATTAAAATTGATATACTTTTTCCTCGTAAATCCTCATGAAAACTGCTTACATTACAATCAATTATACTGCCATCTGGATTACAAAGCATTACTACATCATAAACTGTTTGCAGAATCCTCTCTGATACTTCACGGCTTGTAAATGAAAGCAAATCATATCGGAACTGAGCCCAGGCTAAGCCTGCCACTAGGAAACTTAAAAAGATCGGCAGCATGGGGGGCAGATTTTCGAAACCGGCATATCTCAGAAGGAACCCGGTGATATAGGTCCCTAAAAAAGTTGGGATAAAAGAATAGAGTATAATGGAAGCTTTCTTACGCTGCAGTTCATCCTTCTGACAAAGTCCTCTAATAAAAAGAATGAGGATAGCTGCGAGCCCCAAAAAAGTATAATTGCCCACATTAACCCAATGCCAAAGAGAACCTTCATTATAAACAGCGTGCCAACCAAGAGCTACAGGGACAACCTTGAGTAAAACAGCCTGGGGATGTAATAATTGTGCAATAGTAATAAAGAGTGCTGGAGCAAGGAATATAAAAAACCAGAGTTTAAAAGTAATACCCGTAATAAGTAGACAAAAAATAAAAAAGAGTGGTGGTGCAACATACCAGATAAATGAAAAAGATAAAAACCAAAGCCTTGCTTCTAATGCTGAGGTAGCGCTAATAAAAAAACCATTCGCAAAGGTCCCAAGGGCGAAAAGAAGTGAAAGAAAAATAAATAATAAAGTGAGCGGTGTTCGGCGGAAAGTCCGATCATTTCGCCTGAAAAAATAAGCAAAAATGCCAAGAAAGAGGTATAAAAAACAGGACATGACATTTAAAAAAAATATGAGACGCATGAATACTCCTGGACACTTTATATACTCATGTAATTATTACCTACCCTTTTAGGGTTATCAATATACTCTTAGTATACTAGAGATAACATCAAATACCAGCCTCATTGACGATCATTCCGGCATAAAGTATGCTCTTTTCTCATGAAGGTCTGGATAAAATTATTCATCGGTTCCCTGCTGGGATTCTTGTTAGGGTTTGTAGTCCCTCAGGACAACCTCACCATTACAGAAGCCATTAACTGGCTTGCAAAACTAGCGATTCAAATTGGACGCTACTCCCTGGTACCAACTTTGGCCTTTTCTCTCATGATTGCTATCTATGAGCTCCGTCAAGATAAAGAGATGTGGCCACTCATACTGCGTTCTATAGGGATTATTCTAGTATCATCGGTATTTATTATCGGTTCTGGTATGTTGATAACCTTAATATTCCCACCTGCCCGTATTCCTATATTAATAGAGGGACAAAAAGAAAGCATCTCCCTTGATATAGGACAGGGGATCCTTCAGCTCTTACCCACTAATATGCTTGCAAGCCTAGTAAGTAATGGGGACTACCTGCTTCCTATCTGGATTTTTGCAATCTTACTAGGAGCCGGTTTTTCCTATGACCGGGTATACACCAAGCCTGTTATCAGTCTTGTCGATTCACTTTCTAGAATATTTTATTATATATCAATTTTCTTCTCAGAAATTCTAGGAATATTTATGATTTTTATTGGTGCATTCTGGGCTGTCCGATTTCAAGGAGCCCTCAAAGCTCAAGTATTCCAGGACATCATTATGCTTTTAGCAGGATATGGGTTTCTGCTTTGTTTTGTCATTCTTCCATTGTTTCTCTATTTTCTTGGTGGCAAGCGTACGAACCCCTGGAAACAGCTCTATGGTGCCTTAGGGCCTGCAATTGCTGGCCTTTTTTCAGGGGATCTAAACTTTACCCTGCCCTTGCTCATCCGGCATGCAAAGGAAAATCATGGTATCCAGCGGCGTTCGAATGCATTGAGTCTAGTTCTATTCAGTACCTTTGCCCGTGCAGGCAGTGCTATGGTGGCCGCTATATCACTTATTGTAATTATTAAATCCTACTCGAGCCTCGGAATCAGTGCAGGGGATCTCTTTACCATCATGTTGTTTGCAGGAATCATTTCGCTGCTCTTACCACGCTATACTGGTAATGGAGCATACATTGCACTGGCAGTCCTGTGCACCTGGTATGGGCACGGGTTTGAAGCAGGCTACCTCATTCTTAAACCAATAGCTTTCTACCTTGTATCCATAGGTACTATGATTGACGTCATAGTCGCAGCCCTTGGTACCTATGCGGTCGGTGTACTTAGTCATTTTCAGCAGGAACGGGAAACCCGGCATTTCATTTAGGCTCGGAGTAGACTTCTATCCATTTTCAGTAGACGCAGCCATAGCCCTTAGGGTACAATGCCCGGGCTATGGAAATTACTGCCGAATTTATTGATGCACTACAGGTAAATGAAGTTGCGCTCATGAAGCGCATTGCAGAAGAAATGTCGATTAACCTGGGCCAGGTTTCAGCGGTCATCGGACTTTTTACAGAGGGCTGTACGGTACCCTTTATCGCCCGGTACCGGAAAGAAAAAACCGGCAGCCTGGACGAAGTCCAGGTACGGGAAATTGATCACCGCTTTACCAGCGGGAAAAATTTGGAAAGCCGGCGGATTGAAATAATCCGGGGTATTTTTGAACAGGGAAAACTCACCGAAGCCCTCTATGAAAACATAACAAAAGCTGCCACGCTGACCGAATTGGAGGACATCTATGCCCCCTACAAACGGAAAAAGAAAACCCGGGGCATGATTGCCCAGGAAAAAGGCCTTGAACCTCTTGCCCAGGCTATGATGGAACTGGATGCAGCAGCCCTCCGAAAAAAAGCCGAGGCCTTTGTCCGTGAAGATCCAGAACATCCTGAACTTTCCGTAGCTTCCATTGACGATGCCCTCCAGGGAGCCATGGACATTATTGCTGAACAGGTTGCCCAGGATCCGGACAACCGCAGTGATATCAAGAAATTCTATCTCTCCGACGGGCGCATCATTGTAAAAGGCATCGGAGATGAGGAAAAGAAAAAAACCAGCACCTACCAGATGTACTGGGACTACACGGAACAGCTCTCACAGATTAAGCCCCACCGGGTTCTCGCAATTAACCGGGGCGAACGGGAAGGCGAACTGGAAGTTACCATCGATGTGGATGAAAACACCGCTACTGAGCTGTTACAGCGGAAATACACTATTCATAACGATTACCACAAAACAGCCATAGAAGACGGCCTGAAACGGCTCCTGTCACCGGCAGTCATTAGAGAACTCCGAGGCGATCAGAGCGATGCCGCCGACGATCACGGCATTTCCGTGTTCAGCCAGAACCTGAAAAACCTCCTCATGCAGCAGCCCATTAAGGGCACCAGGGTCCTGGGCATTGATCCGGGTATCCGCACGGGAACCAAGTGTGCAGCCCTGGATGAGACCGGTAAGTATCTGGGAAGTTTTGTCATTTATCAACATCACCCTGAAGAAGCCAAACGGGCCCTGCTCGAAGGCATCAAATCCTATAACGTCCAGCTCATTGCCGTCGGCAATGGTACAGGAAGCCACGAGGTTCAGGAGCTCGTCGCCCAGACCATCAGCGAAAATCATCTCGAAGTACTGTATACCGTAGTTGATGAAGACGGGGCTTCGGTCTATTCAGCCAGTGACATTGCCCGGGAAGAATTTCCCGACCTGGATCTCACTATCCGTGGAGCCATCTCAATTGGCCGGCGGCTCCAGGATCCCCTAGCAGAGCTGGTCAAGATTGATCCTAAATCTATTGGTGTTGGACTCTACCAGCACGACGTGAACCAGAAGAAACTCTCCGAGACCCTGGACGAAGTCGTTCAGTCGGTAGTGAACAATGTCGGGGTTAACCTCAATACCGCCAGTGTGTCTCTTCTTAAATATGTATCGGGTATTAATGGGTCCCTTGCTAAAAAACTCGTAAAATATCGGGAAGAACGGGGGAAGATCACAAGCCGAAAAGAGCTCATGGATGTCCCCGGTATGGGCCCCAAAAGTTTTGAACAGTGCGCAGGGTTCCTCAAAATCCCGGAAAGTTCCGATCCTCTGGATAATACCTGGGTGCACCCGGAAAACTATGAAATTGCCCGGGAAATCTATGACTTACTCAAAACAAAGGGCTCCCTTTCAGCGGATGATACCAGGGCTTTAAAAGAAAAATATTCCGTGGGGGATACCACCATTACCGATCTGGTTGATGAACTTAAAAAGCCCAATCGGGACCCCCGTGAGGGTTATCCGAAGCCGGTAATGCAGAAGGGGGTAGTTACCTTCGAGGACCTTCACGAAGGGATGATGATTACCGGTAAGGTGAAGAACGTAGTCGACTTTGGTGCCTTCGTAGATGTGGGGATTAAGGAAACTGCCCTGCTGCATATTTCTGAAATGAGCGATACCTTTATTCAGGACCCGATGGAAGTCCTTAAGGTGGGGGATGTCCGGGAATTCCGTATTATCGGATTAGATCTGGACCGCCGCAGGATCAGCCTGTCTTTAAAAAACCAGAGCAGTAACAGTCAGGGAACTCGGTCTAAGACAGCTGCATTTCCGCAACCCGCTGCAGGCTCAAGGTCCGCCGATACAAAAACTGCCGGCAGCCATCAATCTGCCACCGCTGGAGGGCCCCAAAGCGGTCGCCGGGTCGTGGTGGTGAAAAAATCAGGAGAAGAACGACCTACTGCCAACCGCCCGGAAACAGGTCACTCCGGTTCAGGCCGCCCCTCAGCAAGCCGCAATGACCGGGATGATGACGGCACCATGTACAATCCCTTTGCGGAAGCCCTGCGTAAGATGCAGGAAAAAAGCGGAAAGAAATAGGATCAAAATTGATGGATGAATTGCTGGACCGGGGCCTTACGGCTCTTCTGGAACAGAACCAAAAACTCAACACCATACTTACCGGAGACCAGCGCATCCGGTTCCAGGAAAAACTTGAATCCTATGTCCGGGAACTGGAACTGTTTAATCCCGCCTATGGGCTTGTAGGGGCCGAAAGCCATGAAGAGCTTATCATTAAACACATCCTCGATTCCCTGGCCCCCCTAGGCCACATTCTACGTGCCCTATCGCCCCAGCCTGCCCAGCAACACCAGCTCCTGCAGTCTCAGCCTGCCCAGCAACACCAGCTCCTGCAACCCCAGCCTGCCCTGGACCTGGCAGCCAATCTGCAGCCCAGCCCGTCTATTGCGGACGCCGGGACCGGAGCGGGCCTTCCAGGGCTTCCCCTCGCGATGGCCTTGCCCGACTGTCGGTTCACTCTTATTGAACGTATGGGCCGCCGTATCGGCTTTTTACAGAACACCCTGGCTGTCCTCGGATTAGAAAACGTCCGCCTGGAACAGGCGGACATTGAGAAGACCCGCTCCGGTCCCTTCGACCTCATTACCTTCCGGGCCTTCCGCCCCCTGGAACCACCAATACTAAGGGCTCTTGTAAGGCTCCTCACCCCGGGAGGCAAATTAGCGGCCTACAAGGGGCGGCTCGATAAAATCCGCGAAGAAATGGCTCCCATCGAATCCCTCGTTACAACCTGGGAAGCCATGCCTGTCCAGGTTCCTTTTCTGAACGAAGAACGGCATATAGTAATGATACAACCCTGATACGAATTACAAACAGCGGTACCGTAACTACCCTATTGAAAACCTCTGGTAAGCCCCTGGCAAACCTCTACCCCAATAAACCTCTGGCAAAAATCATCACCAAGAGTCTATATGAAAGAGCTTGCAAAATACGATACAGCCCGGTATGTTATTGCAATGGACATACGTGAATATCGGGTAACAGATTTGCCCTATTTGTATGAAATCTGTCTTAAAACCGGCGATAACGGTAAGGATGCCACAGAACTATTTTACGACCCCTATGTATTGGGTCAGTTTTACGCTGCCCCTTACACTCATTTTGAATCCGATTGCGTTCTCATCCTGGAAGGGACTTCACAGGGGTTACAACGTCCTCTCGGCTACATTCTAGGAACGTCCAACACAAGGGCGTATACAGACTGGTTTAACCAGTACTGGCGGCCCGCCGCCCTGGCACTATACGGAGGGACCGAAGGCGCAAAAAGCCCCACCGAAACTGCTATTCGGGCCCTCTTTGCGAAGGAACTTACCTGCCCGCCATGGGTAGCAACATACCCCGGGCACATCCACATCGACCTTCTTCCCGAAGCCCAGGGCGGCGGTTGGGGCAGAAAGCTGATGGATGCCATATCTCGCCGACTGGCTGAAAAGGGCTGTAGGGGCTTTCACCTGGGCGTAAGCGGTGCCAACGAAGGGGGCATCGCCTTTTATCGCCGCTATGGGATGCAAGAACTTGCACAGGAAAGCTGGGGCATAGTGTTTGGAAAACTGCTCTAGCATGGTATCTATCATTGGTTTATTGGGTCTCCCTATTTATGAACCAGAGTTAATTCTTGCTCAGTTCTGGCTTTTGGTAATTGGCGAATTTCTTCAATGAGTTTAGAGCTCAGCTCATCCACATGGGAAGCAACAGTGGCTATGGTTTCAGTATAGTGATTAATTTTTTCAAGCCGTTCGAGAATCTGTTTTCCTCCTGCATGTTGCTCAAAGACAATAGCTTGCACCTGCTGTTGATGTTGGACAAGGTTTTGAATTTGTGAAAACACTGCAATAAAGCTTTCATGGGTCTTTTCAGATTGAGCACGGGTCATATCGATAAGTTGTTTGATCTCTTTTAGATACCGCGAAATCGAAGTAGCCTGCACTGCAACATGTTCGGCTAGTTTTTTTATCTCCGTAGCCACCACGGTAAAACCTTTACCAAGAGACCCTGCATGAGCAGCCTCAATGGCAGCATTAATAGCTAAAAGGTTTGTTTGATTGGCAATTTCTTCTATTATGGAACTGGCATCGAGAATAGTGACTGATCGATGAGCAATGTTTTCCATTAAATCCGATATATTTGAAATATTACTCCTGTTTTCTTCGGATGAGGTGAGTAAAACCTGAGAGGTATGAATTGTAGTTGAAACAATTTCATGAATTTTGTTGATGTCTTCCACCATCTCTATAATAGTTCGTGAAGATTCGTCCATAAAGTCTTTCAGGGCACCACTAACTTCATTCAGTTTATCGATAGGCTCTTCGCTCTTAGAAAGAGTCTGAATGCTACGATTAGAAAAATCCTCCAGCATCTGTACCAGATTTTCCTTGTACGAGTTATGAAGACGGTGTATTTCCCGTTCCATGTAGTGACGGCAATTTTCTGGTTTGTTAAGGCCATTAAAAATAGCTACAGCCATCTGTTCACAGCTTTTATATCCACAGGAACTACAATCTAAAATATCTCGTTCCGATTCTTTATAAGTCTTACGGTTAATCTCATTAATAAAATTACTATCAGGCTCCCGGATCATCTTTTTAAACATGGAAGACCTATCAACATACTTACGAACATACAAATCCGGTTTCCAGAACTGTTTGATAGTTTTTAATAGTTTTCGAGAAGATCTATATCTCTGTATTGCACCTCGAGATCGGTCTTCGATTTTCTTTTCAATCTTATCGAGATTCTTACCCTGATTAAGGGTACCAGGGCCACCGTTACATCCCATTTCACAGCTTAAGCAATCTACTAACTCAAAAATGGGGGCTTCACCAGACTGAATCGATTCTCCAAGATGCGCAAAGTAATGGTACACTTCGGGGCCTTCAATTTTTCTTGTTTTTGAGGCGATATCAGGTACATGGCGAGCTACGGTCCTCATGAGTCCACCGGGCGAGGAAAAAAGGACAGCCCGCTCTGCTGGCGGCCCCTTGAATTCAACCGCAGGATACCTGGAAAGATCTATACCATGGGATTCAATGTACGCCTGAAGAGAACGAAATGTTATATTGTAGTCCCCAAGGCCTACGGCATCAAATTCTCGTCGTTTTGCATAACAGGGAGAAATAGCCGCAAGTTTATAGTTCCGATAGGCAGGATAAAATTCTCGAATCATTTTAAAAGTATGCACCATGGGACTATCAGCAGGCGCTAAGAGGGGTATAAGCTCAGGCCGATAGGTTTCTATGTAAGAAACAATAGCAGGACAGGGCTGAGCAATGATACATTCCGGATCTTGGGTTTTCTTATACTGAAGATAGGAATAGACAGTCAGTTCCGCCCCAAAACTTACATCAAAAATCGCTTCTACCCCAAGGGATTGTAAAAAACCAGCTAGTTGTTGGTACCGGCCTTCAAAACCACTGGCCGCTGCGGGGGCCATGATAGCTACTATCTTTTCCCCCCGCAAAAGGGCCTCCTGAAAAGTATCCCAATCATCAATTCCGATCCTTGCTCCATGGGTGCAGGCACTGATACAAGCACCACATCCAAGACAAAGATCACTGTTAATTTTTACATAAGATCCCGACCCATCGTTACACATCTTTGCTGGGCAGACACTGATACAACGATGGCAATTAACACATTTTTCTTCAAGCACTTTTATCACTGGTCGTTGTTGTAAAGCCATACACACCCCTTTTATTCTGAATCGGTTTAGCTTTATCAGCAATAGCATACCACTAATTAAGAAATCGGTGAATATCGATTTTAGATTTTTGTTAAAGCGCTAATATGGCTGCATTCTTTTTGTTACGTATTGGCAAACTGATTGATAGAAAAGACTGGATTGAAGATGCCCTTCATCAATATTATTGGCATGAAGAATTATTGCAGGATCAAAAAACCAATTTATTTTACCACGGGTGGGATAATCTTAATAAAGATCATATGTCTGGAATATTCTGGGCACGGGGAAATGCCTGGGCTGCATTAACTATGGCAGAGGCCCTTAAGCTCATTGATTATACTTATCCAATGTTTATGCAACTCGATGGAGCCCTGCGTGATCAGTTAAGTGCCCTGGTTCGTTTACAAACAGACAATGGACTCTGGCATACAGTACTTACGGATCCAACGTCCTATGAAGAAATCTCTGCCTCTGCGGGTATTGGCTCGGCACTTCTGCGTTATGGACACCCCCTTCATAAATCACTTGCGGAAAAGGCGTTACAAGGTGTTCTTGCGCATATTGACGAAGATGGGTCTGTACAAGATGTATCAGCAGGAACAGCTGTAATGGCTTCGGCAGAAGATTATAAACGGGTACCTAAAAAAAGAGTCCAGGGGTGGGGGCAAGGACTCGCCCTTGTATTCTTATCATACGCACTCATGAATATAAGTGAAGAACGTGAATTGTAGGCCAGCGCCCCCTCGGTGATTATTGACATCAATACAATCACCAGAGGGTAATCGGGGTTGCTCTACTACCTCTATATTTACTGTTCTATCTTCTTTAATTCTTCTTTGTCCTGTTTTAAAACTGTTGTAAAGAAATCGCTTTTAGAAGGAAGCGTAAGCTGCAACCCATAGGTATAATCGATTTCTATAGTGGCCTTCGACATATCAATTTCAAGAAGGTGACCTCCGAATGAAAGATCCTTTGAAAGGAAGTGTAAATGAAACCCAGCCATATTCACACCCGCCATATAATCGGGTAACCATACTCCTATGAGAGTACCTTCGATATTATTTGCTTCAAAGGTTGGTTGATTTTTCGTTACCTCTACCAACCGTGGATAAGGTTTTTGTTGTTTTGGAACACTACGGGTTTTGACATACGATACAGGGCCAGTTATTTTAATAAGATATGGAATATTTTTTGTTGGGAGCATTGACATTATCTTATCGTATAATGATGAAAGATTAGGAATTCGTTCATTAACTTGAAGCCTTTGATCTGTATCAAAAAAACTGACCGCTGTAAAAGGGGTTGTTACCGTCTTTGCTACTCGATACACCTTTCCATCAGCCTTTACCTGATAACATACCCCATTTAACAGAATCATCTCTCCATCAAGGCCATCAAAAGTCCCTATTCCAGTATCCCCATATTTTAAAAGGTTCTCAATCGTTTCAACCCCATCGTAAACGCCTTCTTGAAGTGCTCCTAAAGTAGAAATCTGGTAAATCACATCCCCTTTGTTTTGAGCAAAAAGGATTCCTCCAACCAACAAAACAATCAAAATACAAACGATATTTCGTCTCATATAAACCTCCAACACTATAATACGCCAAATTACAAAATACACAATTATTTTTTTTAAAATTGACAGCTCTTTTATAATGCTTATATAATCTGAAATATAAACATATCCACAAGGAGGTAAGCACATGAAGCGTATCATTATGAGTATCCTTATTAGTATAAGCATGGTAATATTGTTAGACAATGTTATTGCTCAGACAAAAAGCAAAATTGATCCTGAGAAAGAAAAAAAAGTAATTAACCTCGTTAACAGTGGTATTACCTTTATTCAAAAAAATGGTATTGATAAGGCAGTAAAGGCTTTTCAAGATACTAAGGGAGGGTTTATTGATGGAGAATTTTATATTTTCCTTTATGACCTTGAGGGAAATGCTCTTGTGGTGGGAAGCAATACAAGTCTTATCGGTAAAAATCTCATGAACATATCCAGTACCGATCGAAATGGTAATAAGGTATACCAGGTGAAGGAATTAATTAATATTGCCAAAACAAAAGGGGAAGGATGGTTCGAATGGGCATGGCAGAACCCAGAAACAAAAAAATTTGGACCGAAACGGGGTTACGCAAAACGAATCGATGTTGAGGGCAAATCATATATGATAGGTTCAGGTTATTATGTAGGTGATGAAGATTAGATTAATTTATAATCAGGGGATTATGTTCCCCTGATTCCAAAAAAAATTAAATTTGTGAGCCATCATGAAATTTTCATTCAACAATAGGACCTTATTTCAAAAGCTCCTATGTATTCCAGTTTTAATAGTTGTTGTATTTTCAATAATTACAGGTTTTTTCTTTTTCAATCAACGTCAGATTCAATTAACAATGAAATATTTTAATAATTCATTAAACTACTACGAGAAAAGTCTTGAATTTACCACATTGCTTACCAGTAGTTTTGAGCGCATGCTGTTAGCAGCTCAGTATTACACCTCGGGAATACATTCAGAACAAAAAACAATTCAGGAAATAGATGCTATTAAAAAGAGTCTTAAAGATTTACAAAATACTTTTGTAATTTTTAAAGATATTTTAAGTGATGAGCTGTATCAAAAAACTCAACATGCTATTACAGTATATCTTGAGTTTTCACAATACTACCTGGATTCTATTCTTATTGAAGCATCAGTTGTTGCAGGTTACCTACCATCACTCCATGAAAGTTTTGTTGTCTTAGAAGATATTATCACTGAAAGCAATGATCGAATCGAAGAAGATTTTAATAAAACTAAGGTTGATTTAACAAATTTGCTTACAACCTTTGCAACATTTCTCATTTTTATAATGTTACTTAGTGCTGTAATCTTTTTTAGTCTTTCTTTTTCTATTTCTAACGCAATAGTAAAACGGATGATACAAATTCTCACTTTTATGAAGGATCTGTCAGCGGGAAACCTTACTAGTGATATTCAAGACCCCTACAAAGACGAAATTGGGAATATTATAAGACTTTGTCATGACGTACGTTCGTACTTGACTACAATGGTTAAAAATATAGAACAGGTTATTATAAGTAATAGAAATGTTGTTGAACAATTATCACATCAATCTTCTGAATTTACCTCTGCTATTGAAGAAATGAGAAGCCAGACAGATATTATGAACAAGAACACAGGGCTTCTCCATGAAGAAATAGATTCTGCAAGCAAAGCAACAGAAGAAATAAAAAAAGAAATTGATGATATTGTTAAAACTATTAAGCAACAATTCAGCCTTAATCAGCAAGTGACCGATTTTATTTCACTTTTTATTGATGATATATATGCCATTTCACAACTTACAAATGAAAAAATACATATCACTCGTGAACTCATTGCTAAAACAACAACGGCTGAAGAAGTGGTAAACGACTACCATATATTAATGGATGAAATGAAAAAATCGACCGAAGCCATATCAGAGATGATTAGCATTATTAATAATGTAGCAGAACAGACGAATCTGTTAGCACTTAACGCTGCAATCGAAGCAGCCCATGCAGGAGAAGCAGGAAAAGGATTTGCAGTTGTAGCCGATGAAATAAAAAAACTTTCCGAACTTACCAAAGAACGGGTAGATACTGCAGGGATGTCTTTACGGGATTTAATTGAAAAAATTCACCGTGGGTCTGATTATAGCACTGATACCCAACATATCATTGGGGAAATCTTAAATGGAATAAAGACAGTTGCAGCGAGTGTGGAAGAAATAGGAACTGTTATGAATACAACAAATGAAAAGAATATACAAATAAAAGAAATGGTTACTCAACTCAAAGAAATTACAAGTAATATAAACAATGCAAGTAAAACTATTGATGCTCGTACAAACCTCATTAATATTTCAATAGAGAAGGTACGGAACCTTTCGTTGGAGCATAAAAGCGGTATTGGAGAAATTACAATTGGCATACAACAAATATTTGAGCTTACTCCTACTCTCACCGCTTTGAGTAAAACTAATCAAGATAACAATTTGATTCTTGAAAAAGAAATAAAGGAATTCACAATACAGTGATAATCGCATTTCCCCCTTGTCCTGCAGGGTTCCTTTGTGGTAGTCTGCGGCTAGACAGTACACCATCGGTCCATATATGCCCCGTAATACGGTCGGGGTGTTTCTACCAGGGAGCCGTAAACCTCCTGACTATGGGCTGAGAAACACATCAGGCAACTCTCAGAAAAGTACTTTGAGGAGCATCAGCTCCGGGAGCTTAAACACTCCATTATATTTTTCTGAGGAATGGCCATTCATTGCGGACCGAGCGGTATACGTCAATCCAAGACGGGGAGGGTCCGCCTATGTATGCTAAAGGTCCACAGCTCTACGAAGGCAAGGCTAAAAAGGTCTTTGCCACCACCGATCCAGATCTGGTTATTATCCACTATAAAGACGACGCCACAGCCTTTAACGGCGAAAAAAAAGGCCAGATAGAGGACAAGGGGGTCATGAACAACCGCATTACCTCTATTCTCTTTTCCCACCTCGCCCAAGCAGGGATCCCTACCCATTTTATCGAACAGCTGAACGACCGCGATATGGTCTGCAAAAAGGTTACCATTATCCCCCTGGAAGTAATTATCCGAAACGTCGCCGCCGGTTCCATGTCAAAGCGCCTTGGTGTTGCCGAAGGAACCGAATTAAAAACAACGGTATTCGAAATCTCCTATAAAAATGATGCTTTGGGAGATCCCCTCATCAACGATTACCATGCGGTGGCTATAGGACTGGCAAGCTTTGCTGAATTGGAAGAAATATATCACCTTGCCGGCAGAATAAACGAAAGCCTCAAGGTCTTTTTCCTTGAACGGGGTATCAGGCTCATCGATTTTAAGCTTGAATTCGGCCGGACGAGCCAGGGTGAGCTGGTATTGGCCGACGAGATATCCCCCGACACCTGCCGTTTCTGGGATGCTGCAACGAATGAAAAACTGGACAAGGACCGGTTCCGCCGGGATCTGGGAAATGTGAAAGAAGCATACATCGAAATTCTGTCGCGGATCAGCCGCTAGCGGCAAAGGGCACAGTATATGCGGGACGAACAGCTCTCTGAACAGTTCTATACGGAGGATAAACTCCACGAAGAATGCGGCGTTTTCGGGGTGTACTCGAGCAAGACCGACCGGAATGTGGCGCCCCTGGTGTACTATGGCCTTTTTTCACTTCAGCACCGGGGCCAGGAAAGCGCCGGTATTGCTGTAGCCCACGATGGTTCGATCGAATGCCGGAAAGGAATGGGCCTCGTGGGTGAAGTCTTTGACCCCGCAACCCTTTCCCAGCTTTCGGGCCCCCTTGCCATCGGCCATGTTCGCTATTCTACCGCCGGATCCAGTACCATCGAAAATGCCCAGCCCTTTGTCAGCCGCTTTAAACTGGGATCTATCGCAGTGGCTCACAACGGCAACCTGACCAATGCCACCGTCGTCCGGGAACTCCTGGAAGACGCGGGAGTAGGCTTTGTATCCTCCAGCGACAGCGAAGTTATCATCAATCTTATCGCAAAAAATTATAAAAAGGGACTCGAAAAGGCCCTCACCGATACGATCCAGTTCATCAAAGGGAGCTATGCCCTCGTCGTGATGACCGAATCCTGCCTGGTGGGAGCCCGGGACCCCCATGGTATCCGGCCCCTCTGTCTCGGAAAGATTGATGAAGGCTGGGTACTGGCAAGCGAATCCTGTGCCATCGATGCGGTAGGCGGCGAATTCGTGCGGGATATTGACCCGGGGGAAATTGTTGTGATCGACCAGAACGGAGTCCTTTCGTTCCGGTTTGGCGAACGGACCCGAAAAGCGGTCTGTGCCTTTGAGTACATCTATTTTGCCCGGCCGGACAGCACCATCGACTCGGTGGATGTTTATCAGGCCCGCATCCGGGCAGGGGAAATCCTTGGCCGGGAAGCGGTGGTCCCTGCGGATATCGTCATTGGGGTCCCTGATTCAGGGGTTCCCGCCGCAATCGGCTATGGCCGGGCCACGGGCACACCCTTCGGCTTCGGCATCGTGAAAAGCAAATATGTAGGCAGAACCTTTATCGCCCCAAGCCAGGATGAACGGGAACGGGCCGTATCGGTGAAACTGAATGTCCTCAAAAGTGAAGTGGCCGGGAAACGGGTCGTGATTATCGATGATTCCATCGTCCGGGGGACCACGAGCCGGCGCCTGGTTATGCTCCTGCGGCAGGCAGGAGCCAAGGAAGTCCATTTCCGGGTCTGTTCACCGCCGGTCCGATTTCCCTGCTATTTTGGCATCGACACCCCCCACCGGAAGGACCTTATCGGCAACGCCAACAGTGTAGAAGAAATCTGCAAAGCCATCGGCGCGGACAGCCTGGCTTTTATTTCTACTGGAGGGCTCTTAGAAGCCCTGAACGGAGAAAACGGTTACTGCCTTGGCTGTTTCACCGGCGAATACCCCGCTCCCACACCGGGGGAAGCATAATAATGAGCATATTAGTGAAACGAAACAAACCAGGGCGCTTCTAAAACTTCAGTTTTAGAAGCGTCCACAACAAGGAAGCACAATGGATTATAAGGAAGCAGGAGTTGATATTACCGAAGGCTACCGGGCGGTAGAACGCTATAAGGACCTGGCCGCCGGAACATTAACCGATGGCATCGTCGCCCGTTCGGTCATCAATGAAATAGGCAGTTTTGCGGGCATGCTGTCCCTCAAGGAGCTCATTCACGCCGGCAAGGGCATGGATGACCCGGTCCTCGTGTCTGGCACCGACGGGGTAGGCACCAAGCTGGATATCGCCTTCCGTATGAAAAAGTACGACACTGTCGGCATAGACTGCGTCGCCATGTGCGTCAACGACGTACTCTGCCATGGTGCCCGGCCCCTCTTTTTCCTGGACTACCTGGCCTGCGGTAAATTGGATGCAGAAATAGCAGCCGCCCTTGTAAAAGGGGTCGCCATAGGCTGCCGGGAAACCGGCTCGGTGCTCCTCGGGGGCGAAACGGCAGAAATGCCCGGTTTCTATGATGAAGGTAAATATGATATTGCCGGTTTCTCCGTCGGCATCGTAGACCGGAAAAACATCGTGAAGGGAGAGAAGATTCAGATTGATGATGTGCTCCTGGGTCTTGCATCCTCAGGTCCCCATTCCAACGGCTACAGTCTCATCCGAAAAGCTATCCCCGACCTGGATGAGGACTTCGGCGGCATGCCCATCGGTTATGCCCTGCTCGAACCTACCAGGCTCTATGTAAAGCCCATCCTTGCCCTCATGGAAAAGATAGAAATTCGCGGTATGGCCCATATCACCGGCGGCGGATTTTATGAAAATATCCCCCGGATGTTTGCCGAGCCCCGAACCGCGATTATCCGAAACGGCTCCTGGCCGATTCCGCCCATCTTTGCCCGGATTGCCTATGGTGCTGCAACCGGCGGCAAGGGCCCCCTTCGCGGTGGGGCGGCCCAGGAAGCCGGTGCCCAGCTACTCCAGAAGGACGAAGCCCTGCGGCACAGCATGTTCAACACCTTTAATATGGGCATCGGCTTCGTCATTGCGGTCCGGGGCGAGGATGCCCAGACTGCCATCGAATTCCTGGACAGCCAGGGCTACCCAGCCTTTGTGATCGGACGGGTCGGCCCCTATCCTTTAGGGTCGCAGACTATGGGGTCCAACCCTATGGGGGCAAAAGGATCCGGCACAGAACCGGATGCAGGACCCAAAAGCGGGAAAAATCCTGGTCTCGGTGAGGTGCAGTTTGAATAAGAATGCTGTCACCGGAGCGGCCGCGACAGAAAAAAAGGTTTCTGTTGCGGTGCTTGTCTCAGGCAATGGAACGAACCTGCAGGCCCTCCTCGATGCAGAACGGGCCGGCCGCCTAGCCCAGGCTTCCATCAAACTGGTGATATCCGATCGGCCAGGGGCTTACGCCCTTGAACGGGCAAAGCAGGCCGGAAAGCCGGCGATGCTTATCGAGCCAAACCGAAGCATCCCCCGGGACGAGCGGAGGCTCGACCTTTCAAACCGGATACTGGCGGCAGTGCAGAATACGGGCGTGGAGCTTATCGTCCTTGCGGGTTTTCTGTCCATACTGCAGGGGCCCATTCTGGAATATTACCGGGGAAGGATCATCAATATACACCCTTCCCTCCTCCCCAAATTCGGCGGCCCCGGCATGTACGGCGAACGGGTACATCAGGCAGTACTCGAGGCGGGGGAAATGGTTTCCGGTTGCACGGTTCATATCGTCGACCAGGGAACCGATACGGGGCCCATACTGCTGCAGCGGACCGTTCCGATCCTCCCTCAGGATACGCCGGACAGCCTGGCGAATCGGATTCATAGCGAAGAACATATTGCCATCGTCGATGGTGTTATAGAACTTGTAACCCGTCTGGGTTATACCACCTAAGGGGTACTTTTAAGGTACCCATGGGACATACAAAGGACGAGCGATGAAGAAGCGTGCCCTCCTCAGTGTTTTTGATAAAACCGGTATTGCAGAACTTGCCCGGTTTCTTGTCCAGCAGGACTGGGAACTCCTTTCCACCGGCGGAACCGCCAAATACCTGAAGGACCAGGGACTGCCGGTAACGGATGTATCTGCGGTAACGGGTTTTCCCGAATGCCTCGACGGCCGGGTAAAGACCCTCCATCCGGCTATTCATGCGGGGCTCCTTGCCCGACGGGATCTCAGTGAACATATGGAAACCCTGAAAACCCTGGGACTGGGCACCATCGATCTGGTCTGCGTCAACCTGTACCCCTTCTTTGAAAAAGTCCAGGCCGGGCTCTCGCTGGAAGATACGGTAGAGTTCATCGATATTGGCGGGCCGACCATGCTTCGCTCAGCCGCAAAAAACTTTGCCCATGTACTGGTTCTGACTGACCCGACAGACTATGCCGAAGTCCAGAACTACCTTTCTGCAGGCGAAGTGCCGATCGCTTTCCGCAAACGGCTCGCGGGCAAGGTGTTTAACTTGACCTCTGCCTATGACGGGGCTATTTCCCGTTACCTTTTGGAAGAAACATACCCCCAGTACTGGCCCCTGAGCCTCGTAAAAAAACAGAGCCTCCGCTACGGGGAAAATGCCCACCAGAGTGCAGCCCTCTATGTGCATACCGACAGCCCCGGCGCCCTTGGCACCATGGAACAATTGCAGGGCAAAGAATTAAGCTACAACAACATCCGGGACCTGGACCTGGCCTGGAAGGCCGCCTGTGCCCTGGGGGTTCGCTTCCCCAAGGGCACTATCGTCCCGCCCCTGGGTTATATTGATGAAGAGCTCATCGGCCGCCCCGCCGCTTCCCAGCAGGGAAGCAGCGCCGGCACCAGCTCTGATTCGGCAGCCGCCGTCGTCCCGACGGCCGCCACCCCTGTGGCCGCCAATTTCCCGGTGGCCGATTTCTCCGCGACCGCCAACCCGGCGACTGCCGATTTCCTGCCGGCCTGTGTGGCGGTTAAGCACAACACACCCTGCGGGGTCGCTCTGGGCTCTACCCTCCTCGAAGCCTATGAAAAGGCCTACGCCTGCGACCCGGTTTCCATATTCGGCGGCATTGTGGCCTGCACTTCCACCGTGGATGCCGCCACCGCCCAGCGGCTGGCGGAACTGTTCCTCGAAATCGTCGTCGCCCCCGATTTCACCAGTGAAGCCCTCGAAATCTTTAGGGCAAAGAAAAACCTCCGGGTCATGCGGGCGACCCTCCCGCCCCAGGATAGGATGGAATGTATTTCTGTTGATGGAGGTCTTCTCGTTCAGTCCCGGGATAACCGGCTTATCGAAAAATGGGAGGTTGTTACCCAAAAAGCACCGGATCCATCAGATATTGATGACATGCTCTTCGGCATGCGGGTCGTTACCTATGTAAAATCCAACGCCATTGTGGTGGTGAAGGACGGCTCCGCCCTCGGTATCGGCGGCGGTCAGACCAACCGTATCTGGGCCGCTTCCCAGGCGCTTGAACGGGCGGCGACGGTAACCGGCCCGGCCGATCGGGCACGGGTCCTCGCATCAGACGCCTTCTTCCCCTTTGCAGACGTGGTCGAAGCCGCCGCCGCCGCAGGGATCACCACCATCATACAGCCCGGCGGCAGTATTCGGGATAAGGAATCTATCGAGGCGGCGGACCGACTGGGCATTGCCATGGTCTTTACCGGTTGCCGGCATTTCAAGCATTAATATTGCAAGCATTGATAAAGGATAACTACCATGAAGGTTCTGGTTATAGGTTCTGGTGGAAGGGAACACGCTCTCGCATGGAAGCTGGCCCAGTCGGTCCGCGTTACAACGGTCTATGTAGCACCGGGAAACGGGGGTACTGCCCTGGAGCACAAGTGCCGCAATGTGCCCGTCCCCGGCTCAGATCCGTCACGGCCCGAAGCGCAGGAATACCTGGTGGATTTTGTCCGCAGGGAAGGCATTGAACTCACCGTAGTAGGCCCCGAAGCCCCTCTTGCGGCGGGGCTTGCAGATCGCTTTACTGCTGCAGGACTTCCGGTTGTCGGGCCCGAAGCGAAGACAGCCCAGCTTGAATCGAGTAAGGCCTATGCCAAGGCTTTTATGGCAAAATACGGAGTACGAACCGCCCGAAGTACCACAGTAAACACCCTCGAGTCAGCCATGGCGCTGGTGACGGAACATTTTGCAGGGAATCCCCCTCACAAGCCCACCGGACGACCTCTCGTCATCAAAGCGGATGGGCTTGCGGCCGGCAAGGGGGTCGTTATTACCGACCGGGCCGACGAAGCGTCTGCGACCATAGAGGAGTTTATGGAACACCGGGCCCTGGGAACCGCCGGAACCACCCTGGTTATCGAAGAATACCTGGAAGGCAAAGAAGTATCCATCCTCGCCGCCGTCCAGGCCGGACCGGACCTGGCACCGGGAACTGCCCGGATCCTGCCCTTTATACCCGCCCGGGACCACAAACGGCGATACGACGGTTCCCAGGGCCCGAACACCGGCGGTATGGGAGCTATTGCACCGGTGGCAGATTTTTCTGAAGCAGCCCGTACCGATTTTGAAAAACATATCTTGGAACCCACCCTGCGGGGACTCGAAGCCGAAGGCCTCAGCTATCGGGGCTTTATTTTCTTTGGCCTCATGGTTCAGGATAATCGCTGTTACCTTTTGGAATACAATGTCCGGTTGGGAGATCCGGAAACCCAGGCGGTGCTCCCCCTTATGGGAAGCGACCTGGCAGAACTCTGCCTGAGCATAGCCGGCGGAACCCTTCATCAATATAACCTTACATGGAAACCGGGCTTTGTTTGCGCCCCCGTGGCAGTCGCCGAAGGGTACCCCGGAACATATCGGAAGGGAGATCCCATCAGTATTGAGAGAGATAAAATTGCAGCTGCGGGAGCCCAGGTCTTTATTGCCGGTGCAAGCATGAACCAGAAAGCCCTTGATACTGGCACTCCTGACAGTGGAGACGGCGAAGGGAGTCTGCTCCGTACTACGGGCGGCCGAGTTTTAGCAGTCTCAGCCTATGGAACAAACCTGGAAGATGCTCGAAGCCGGGCATACCAGGGGATGGATGGAGTTCACTTCACCGGTATGGGGTTCAGGCGGGATATTGGAACCTGTTAGGACGGCCCCAAAGGCCCCTATCCTCCTCAAGATTATAAAGATGTAAAAGAGGTCCCATGGATCAAACCGCCCAGAATAACCTGAGAAAACCGCTGGATAATCTGATTCTGCAATTCCGGGTCCAGGGGGCTCTCGATGATAAGGCGAGATGCAAGACCATACAGGCAGGCCCAAATCGTCATGGCGGTAATTTCGGGCGGTGCCGGGGCAAATTCACCCTTTTTCATCCCCTCTGACAATACAGCTACGAATAAAGTAAAGGTTTTGCGGGACTGGCTAATACCCCGCTTAAGCCCATTCACCTGGGATTTCCCAGGCCCCGCATCCTGCATCACGACCACCTTAAACAGGTCCGGTTGCTCTAATGCAAAATTGATATACGCAGAAATAGCAGCAACCGTTTTTTGAATACAAGAACGACTGGAATCGGTTAGGATCTCCTCCAGGGTTTTCAGAAGCCGGTCATAGCCCCTCTGGATTATTGTCTGAACAAGCTCGTCCTTGTTAGAAAAATGCCGGTAAATTGCAGCCTCGCTGAGACCTACAAGACGCCCTAATTTTCGCATAGAAAACCCCGGTAGTCCTTGCTGGGCTAACAGCTCTTCACCTGCTTCAAGCAATCGTTCCCTGGTTGTTTTTTATGAGTTCATACCACCATGTTAACACTGTTAACACTACTTTTCAAGCAAGGTGACAATGGTTTGTTTCTACCAGCCAAGTTTATCAGCTTATATCGGATAAAAAAAGGCTGCCAATTAATGTGGAGGCAGCCCTGCACATTCTGTGCATTACGAGTATTATTCTTTAACACTACCCAGATTCATACCGATAACAAAGTATTTTTGAATAAAAGGATACACCACAATAATCGGTGCTGCGGCAACAACCGTAATTGCCGCTCGAATACTCATGGGGGTTACCATGTTAGACTGTTGCGATAAACCCATGGCACCAATATCGCCAGCACCACGAGACTGGGCCTGGCTCGACTGTAAAAACTCCATTAATTTATATTGTAATGTATGTAACTTAACTTTACTCGATGCATAGATGAGTGTATCGAACCAGGAATTCCATGCACCCACAGCAACAAACAATGCTACCGTGGCAAGAACAGGAGTACTTAAGGGCAGAATAATTTTAAAGAAAATGGTATAATCGCTTCCTCCATCAATCCGAACAGATTCAATAATGCTTTCGGGAATACCTCTTAAAAAGGTACGAATAACCAAAAAGTTAAAGGCACTCACCATCGTAGGGATAACATATACCCAAAAGGAGTTCAGTAATCCCAGATTCTTGATTAAAAAATACGTCGGAATTAAACCAGCATTGATATACATAGATACTACTAGAATAACCGTAAATTGTCTTCTAAAAATAAAGTTCGGTCTTGAAAGTACATAGGCAATCATGGACGTAAAGAAAACATTGGTAAGGACGTTGAGAACGGTACGTGCAACAGAAACAAAAAAGGCACGAAATATGGCACCTGTAGAAAAAACCATTTTATAATTTTGCAGCGTAAATCGTCTTGGAAATAAGGTAATGCCTCCACGGATAGTATCTACCGCTTCGTTAAAGGATACAGCAACCGTATTCCAAAAAGGATAGAGCATAATTACGGAAAACAGTACCATAATGGTACCATTTACTGTATTAAAAATATAGGATTCGTAATTATATCGTTTCTTCATATGAGCCGTTCCTCACCCAAACGTTTTACCAGTTCATTTGCTAAAAATATGAGTGTCATATTAACCACGTTCTTAAAAAGCCCCGCCGCTGTAGCTAATGAATAATTCGATCGTTGCAAACCAAACATCAATACATAAATATCTATAGTATCTGAAACATCCTGTACAAGTCCATTTCGCAGCAAGTATTGCATTTCAAAACCTGCATCGAGAATATGTCCAATACTAAGAATAATGAGAATGATTATCGTTGGTTTGATGCTGGGAAGTGTGATATACCACATTTTTCGCCATCGACCACAGCCATCAATTTCTGCAGCTTCATACAGCGTGGGATCGACACCAGCAATAGCAGCAAGATAGATAATGGTATTCCATCCTAGCTCTTTCCAAACATACGTTGCACCTATGACACCCCAAAAGTATTTTGGTTCTGAGAGCCACAGTACCGGTTCTTTAATAATTCCCAAAAATTGCAATACATTATTTACAGCTCCATCCTCTACCGACAGCATCGTGGCCACAAGTCCTGTGACGATAACCCAGGATAAAAAGTGCGGAAGATAAGATATCGTTTGTGTTATTCGTTTAAAGGCAACATTTTTAATTTCATTCAATAATAAGGCAAAAGAAATCGCGGACACAAACCCTAATGTGGTATTGATAATACTCATCATAAAGGTATTTCGTATCGTTCGTATAAACACTGGATCGGAAAATAGAAAGCGAAACCATTTCAGTCCAACCCATTCCTGTTGAAAAAAGGTTTTCGAGGGACGGAAATTTTGAAATGCCATGGTCCAGCCCCATAATGGTACATAGCTGAACAATAAAACATAAAGAATGATGGGGACAGACATTACTAAGAGATGTCTTTGAGTATATATCGTCGTAAGTAGTTTGCCACCCCTCGTCTGGCGTGGTATCACATTCATCATAGGCCCCTCGCACCTGTAAAAATTGAGGAGTGCGTTAAAATCATTCGATTTTAACGCACCTCATCGAATTACGTATGAATTACTTCTTTTTGCTCCAAGCGGCTACTCGTTTTTTCACCTGATCTTCCATATAAGCTTCATAAATCGAAATACCGTTCTTATTCATCTGATCGACATACTCTGCCCACAGTTTTTCAAAATCTGCAGGGGGTGCAAGAATAATCTTCGGCAAATACTTCCGCATGGTTTGATCACAGCGCTGAAGCGCGATCTGAGCGTCAGACCCATCAGGTGGATTCGGTAAATTCCAGGTGGGATACCAAATGGGGTTTGGCGGTGGATTCTTATCCATTAACTCAGCATAGCTGGTAACACCATAGGCTTGCCAAAGCTCTTTATCTTCTGGACGAGTAATAGCTTCCCGTTCAGGATAATAATATGTGAGGTCCCAAGGATAACCATCATTAAACGAACCTTCCCAGTTCGGAAAGATATCCCTAACAAGGAGTGCTCGATTTTGTTCCTGCCAGGTGATATTTTCCCAATTCTTCCGTTGTTCGGGAGTCCGGTAGGGCTCACCCTTTTCATTCCGTTGCCAGTCTTCGCCCTCAATACCCCATTGCATCATGCGCTGAACTTCTTCACTCAAGAGGTCATTGATAAACTGGATAATTCGTACCGGGTCTTTAGCCTTCTTACTGATACCAACACCACGGCCAAGATTAGGAATAGGATAATCTCGGTAGTGAGGGCGGATAGATGCATCAAATACAACTGGTAATGGAGCAAAGGTCCTGTTGTACATACCCGCATCCCGGAGAGCATCATCGGCATTCTGGAACTGCCACCGCTGGTCATGCATACCTAAGACCCGGCCGGTTGCAAGTTTTGCTAAATACTGATCATAGTTGTCTGAGAACGCAGCCTTATCAATATATCCTTGAGCATTCAGTTCATTGAGCTTTTTGAACCATCGCTTAGAGATATCCATGGTAAAGAACGTTTTATACTGTAAGGTATTGGGATTAACCACACCGTTGCCATCGTTAGGATTGCCCGCAAGGAAATTTGGCGGGTTCCACAAACAGAAGGCATGCCAATCGTAGGTCAGAATAGTAAAGGGGATTGTTTTCTGTCCATTGATTGTTGGATGTTTTTTAGCATAGTTAATGAGCAGATCAAAGTACTGATCCATCGTGACAACCTTAGGATACCCGGCTTCCTTCAGGACCTCCTTCTGAATCCACATGGCTGAGGCACCATAATAGGGACTCTGATCCTTGTTATGGATAATTCCCCAGTTAGTCAGATAATAGATATGACCATCGGGAGATCGAAGTTTGTCCCACTGATCTCCAAAATGGGCTTTAATATTGGGTCCGTATTTTTCTACCAGATCCTCAAGGGGAATTAATGCACCCGCATCGATAAATTGGGTTTCATTAATTTCTATTACATCAGGATAATCTTCACCGGCGATCATAACGCCCCGTTTCTGAGCAAGCTCCCCAACAAGGATATCCCATTCAAAAGTTACACCCAGTTTTTCCTTCAGATACTTGTAAGCCTTATTATCCGGATTTGGCTGTTGTCTAGATTGAATGGTAAAAACCGATATGGTTATCGGTTTTCTTGTTGGAACCGCAGATGCGGATTCATTTTTCTTTGCACACCCTGTGACAAAAAGGAATACTACTAAGCCTAGCATGAGACCAGTAGCTCGAACCATGTTCTTCATGTACATTCCTCCTATGATTTTATAGTATATTACATGATATGGTTCATATTTTATGTTTCATATAGGTAAAATGACCTATTTTTACAATTATTGGCGCCTAAAAAAATGCCCGGACACATGACGTAGACCGGGCATCAAAATGAATTGGGAGTCCTTATACGCCTGCAGCCTGTATGAAGGCATCTTCACTCAAAAATTGCTGGGTATATAGCTTCCAGTACATGCCATGTAGGGCCATAAGGGACTGGTGATCACCATCTTCGATAATTCGGCCCTTATCCATGAGGATAATCCGGTCCGCATTCCTGATCGTAGAAAGCCGGTGTGCAATGACAATACTTGTTCGTCCGGCAAGCAGCCGGTTTATGGCACCCTGTATCAGAACTTCAGTCTCAGTATCCACCGAACTGGTTGCCTCATCGAGGACAATGATCCGAGGATTGGCTACCAGGGCCCTGGCAAGACAGATAAGCTGTTTCTGTCCTACTGAGAGCAAAGCACCCCCTTCTCCGACAGGTGTATCAAAGCCCTGTTCCAGCCGTTCGATAAAGGCATAGGCGTTTGCATCACGGGCAGCCTGTTCAATTTCGTCGTCCGTTGCATCCAACCGGCCATACCGGATATTTTCTCTGACCGTGCCGGAAAAGAGGAGCGGAGTCTGTACCACATACCCCAGCTGACTATGAAGCCAATGTTGAGTCCATTCGCGGTAATCCCGTCCATCAATCTGGATGGAACCTTCCTCCGGTTCATAGAACCGGCATATGAGATTCACCAGGGTAGATTTACCACAGCCAGTTTCGCCGACCACTGCCACGGTTTGCCCTGCGGGAATATACAGGGAAAAATTTTTAAATATCCATGGCGCGTCTTTTCCATACCGGAACGCTATGTTTTCGAGCAGCAATTCACCACAGATCGGAACCCCTTCACGAGCATTCGGCCGATCCACAATTTCCAGTTCTGTATCGATAAGTCCAACCAAACGTTCTGCACTTGCCTGGGCTGCTTGAAATTCTGAAAGCACCCTGGCAACTTCCCGAGCTGGATCAAAGAACATTAACGCATAGTTGATGAACGCTACGAGGGTCCCAAAGCTGATTATGCCCTTAAGGAGAAATTGTCCGCCAGCCCCCAGTGCGAGAGCTGCGCCCATAGCAGCAAGAGATATGACTATGGGGAAAAAAAGTGCAGAAAGTCTTGCAGCTCTGATAGAATGATTCCGTAGGGTCTGAGTTTTTTCTGCAAATTCCTTATAGTTGTACTTCTCGATACCGAGGGCTTTCGTAGTCCTGCCTCCCTGCAACCCTTCATTAAAGGCTCCGGTTACTATAGAATTTGCCTTACGAGCCTTTCGCTGTGCCATGAGGATCCGTTTCTGAAACCAGAACGTTATCACAAGAAGTGGAGGAACAAATACGAGGGTAATCGCCGCGAGAAGCGGTTGCATCACCACCATAAATACGATGATGGTAAGCATCATGGTGGTTCCCCATACGAGGTCTACTATGCCCCACGCAATAGTATCTCCCAATTTTTGGGCATCCGAGGTCATTCGGGCAATGATCCAGCCTGCCGGAGTACGATCATAATAGGAAAAACTCAACTGCTGTAAACGCTGGAAGGCCTTTTCCCGCAGGGTATACACAAGCCGTACCTCTATGATACCTGCGATCATGATGAGGGCCCACACATTAAAACCCTGCAGCAGCGCTAAGAGCCCATATCGAAATATAAACCGGGAGATTAATGGGGCCGAATCTGGCTCTTGTGCAATCGGGATGAGTACATCAAGAGCATATCGGGTCATCTGCGGAAATATTCCATCCAATACTGCTACCCCTATCATGATAAGGATTAAAAGACCAATAACGGGATAGAGTGCTTTCCCGAACTGGAATATTTTTTTCCAGAGAGTCACATCAAATTGGCTCGAATATTCTTTTTCTTCAAATTGTGTTTGTTCTGACATGTATCTTCCTTATTTACTCGTCCATAAACGCACTTTGTAGTTCAGCAAGCCGGCGATATAATCCAGGCTGCTGTATCAGATCTTCATGACTGCCCTGGGCGGTAATACAACCATCTTCAAGCACCAGAATCGTATCTGCCTCTGCTAGGGTCGTAAGCCGGTGAGCGACGATAAAGGTTGTCGTCGTTCCCCTGCCTTGTTTCCCTATGGCTCCTCGTATAAGATGATCCGTTTCGATATCGACCGCGCTCAGGCTGTCATCCAAAATGAGGATAGGAGCGGTTCTGAGCAGTGCCCGAGCTAAGGCAAGGCGCTGGCGCTGGCCTCCTGAAAGGGTTACCCCCCGTTCTCCGACCATGGTCTCATAACCATCCTGAAAACCCATTGCGACATGATGAAAGGCAGCTTTCTGTGCAGCATCAATCAAAGTTGCTTCATTGGCGTCGGGACATGCGGCCAAAAGATTTTCCCGGACCGTTTTTCCAAATAAAAAGCTGTCCTGGAGCACCAGGGATATGGCCTTGCGAAGCTCCGCTTTGGGAATCGTTCTGATGTCCCGCCCCCCTATCGTTATATACCCCTCGTTTGGTTCATAAAAACGAACTAGAAGCTGCATTAACGTGGATTTTCCACTGCCCGTAGGCCCCACAATAGCTACATGTTCCCCTGGAACAACCCGAAAGGAAATATGTTTAAGTACCTCAGTACCATCAGGATAGGAAAAGGACACATCAACAAATTCGATGGGACCTCTAGCCCATTCGTCATGAAAGGAGCCCCCTGCATTGGAGTATGATACCGCAGGAACCCTTATGGTGCTATCAAGATCTGTTTCTGTTACGAGGGTAAGTAATTCAGCAATACGACCAAGGGCAACCTTGGTTTTTCCCGTATCGGCAAGAATCCGTCCAAACTGACGAACCGGCCAGAGTACCTGCTGTTCATAGGTTAAGAAAAGGACCAGCAGGCCAATCGTAATGAATCCTGCGGTATAGAGCTTAAGTCCAGCTCCCAGCAGTAAGGCTATTTGCAGAAGCCCGAGAAAACTGGAAAAACCCCAATAGAAACCAAGCCAACTGATAAGCTTGTATACCTGATCTCGAAGACCCTTGTTGGCTCTGCCAAAACGCTCAAGTTCATATTGTTGCCGTGCAAAGGCCCGTACCACCCGAACACCGGTAACATTTTCCTGAACAATACCTGAGAGCACCCCTTCCCGTTCATCAGCCACCAGGAAGAGCCGCTCCACCATCTTCTGAAAATAAAAAGAGAAGAGAATTATTACCGGCATCACTATGCTACCCCAGAGGGTGAGCCGATAGCTCAGGGAAAACATAATGGGAAACACGAAGGCTACTAGAGCCAGGGTCCTGAAGAGTTCTACGAATTCAAAGGCAAAGAAACGCCGGACCGTATCCACATCAGAGGTGCAGCGCTGGAGCCAGTCACCAGTCTGGGATCTGAGCATCGTCTCATAGGGTAAATGCTGGGTATGATGATACAGCCGATCCCGCAATGCTTTTGCGCTTTGCTCCGCGGCGGTGTTAACGCTCAGGGAAGCGATAAAGCTGAAAAAGGCTTGCATAAAAATCATGCCCGCAAAGGCAAGACCAAGCACCCACAGATGGTCCCTCAGCCAGGGCTGCCATACCCAGGGTGCGTTCCCCCAGGCCTGAAGAGTCTGTAACGGCACGAGTTTTTCGAGAAAACCGCCTCCTTCAAAGTTTTTACCGAGGAATGGTTCCAATATAACGGACAGAGGGAAGCAGATGATCGGTGGCGCGGTCCCTATAACACTATCTATGGTCAATTTTACTATCATTGGAGAAGAAAAGGTAAAAAATACTTCCCCGATAATTGCAGCGAGACCAAGCGCATAGATATGCCGCCAGCCCTTGAGGACATTCCATAAGAGATTGATGCGCCCGAAACGGGGCCACGAGTTTTTTTGGATACTGTAAAGTTCTTTTGTTGTGACAGACACGGTCTTCCTCCCGGAAGATAGGTTGATGAACGATGAAGCCTAATCCGTGTTTTTTCTGTTGTTCTGATTATATATAACAATAAAAAAGGACCAGGCTTCCCATGGAGCTGGTCCTACTCGATTCAATTAATCCAACAGACTTATTGGAACGACCGGAATAGCCAGCTTCCCGACACTGTATAAGCAACAACGACCCGTACATTTGTATACATTCGCATTATCCGGTCTCCTTTGATATTATACCCTTTGCTAAGGGTTTAAAAAATACTCTATGCTTCTTTTTATTATTTGTCAAGTGCTCACTCCCTTGACAATATCAGTTAACACTGTTAACATTTCTTGTATGAATATACATCCCGCACTTACAGTACTCATACCACTTATTATTGTATTAGCTTTTATAGCTGCCATTGCAGGGCTTTGGCCAGCGGAAGGCCATCCCTACCAGGCGACCAGCTTAAGGGGAGAATCGGTAACGATTCATGCCCGGGGACTCTATTATTGGGATACGGTCAGCTCTGCAGCCCAGATGCAGGCCAATGATTTGGTCACATTAGCCCTTGCGGTGCCGCTTCTCATCCTCGCTTTCCTGCTGGCTCAGAAAGGATCCTTGAGAGGAATGTTTCTTCTTACCGGTAATCTTGGATTTATCTTATACACCTATATCACCATGTGTTTTGGGGCTCACTTTAATCGATTGTTTTTAGTGTATGTCGCCTTATTCGGTTTGAGCCTTTTTGCATTTATCCTATGTCTCATGTCCTTTGATATTAATAAGCTTCCGGAAATTTTTACCCCAAAACTGCCCCGTTCCTGGATAGCAGGGCTTCTCTTCTTTACCGCCGCATTTCTTACCATGGCCTGGGGCGGACGGATAGCAGCAGCCTTAGCCCCCGGAGCTGTTCCCGCACTTGATAATACCACCAGCATGTTTATTCAAGCCCTCGATCTTGCTGTGATTGTCCCGGTCTGTATCATCGCAGGCATATTATTACTTCGTCAGCATCCCTGGGGTTATTTATTAAGTGCGGTAGGCTTAGTGAAATTTACCACCCTGGGAATTGCAGTAAGCCTTATGGGATTAAATATGGCCAGGATAGGGGTTCCCATCAGTCTTGTCGAGTTGACCATATTTCCGGCCATGGCCTTTGCAGGAATCTGCATAACCATATCGCTTTTATTGCATGTTAAACAGTAATAATTATGACATAGGACTGATCCTTACTTGGATCTTTCAAAACAATTCACTGTAAAGGGAAAGAAAATTCAATTACCGCTCCCTGGCTGGTGTACCAACTGAAGGTTCCCTTAAGCTGGTCCATGAGGCCTTTCATGAGGCTAAATCCCATAGAGTGGGTATGGTCAGCATTAAAGTCCTTGGGGAACCCTGATCCATTATCCTTTATGGTTATGGTAAGTAAGTTATTTGAAAATTTAGTAATACTAATATCTATACGACCAGATCCATCGGATCGTTTACCATATTTTATAGCATTAATGCAGGCTTCGAAAACCGCAAGAGCACAGGGAATAGCTTGATTCAAGCTGATGATGACATCATCACCGGCAACTGAATACTCAAAATAGGTGTGATGATTAGAAAGAATGAGCTCTACCAGATCCTGAATATATTCTTTTAAAGCAAGGGATTCCACCCCGGCAGACTGATATATCTTTTCATGGACCATGGCCATACTTTGAATGCGGAGCTTGCTGTTTTCAAAGAGTTCCTGGTCTTCTTCACAGGCGAGCTCATCGGCTTGAAGTGTTAAAAGGCTGGATATAATCTGCATATTGTTCTTTACACGGTGATGGACTTCCCGTAAAAGGGTATCCTTCTGTTCCAGGGTTTGCTGCAATTCTCTATTGGCTTCTTCAAACTGATGCTCTCTGGTTCGAACTTCCTGAGACATGGTATTAAAGGCTTCGATCAATCGGTTTATTTCTATATAGGAACTGCGGTGCTCTATAGTTCGATACACTCTTCCCTGAACCTGGAGCGCTTCATCGGTAAGAATCGTCAAGGACACAAGTATATTTCGGCCCATATAATAGCCAAAAAGGGTCGCAAGGATGAAGGAAATCAAAGATGCAACCAGAGCAATGTTCAAAACGTCCCTTGTTGCGCGGAATGCGAAAGACTCCAATTCACTTATAAAAACATACCAGTCAGGTCCCGGAATATAACTAAGAGAAGTAACCAGAGAATAATTATTATATTGATGCAAGAGGGTCCCTGATTTTTGTTTTCTTGCCCAAGAAAATAATTCTGTTGATGCAATAGTAACTTGTTCTTCTACAAGAGAGCGATTTCTATTTGCGACCACTGTACCATAACGGTCTGCTATTGAGAGGTCCGTCAATTTTTCCGAACTCAGCGTGGTTGGAAGCCGTGATAACCATGAAAGATTTAAATAACCTGCCAGAATACCCGAGGGATGCCGGACTGCTACAACGATAGTAGGATTTTTAGTTCTGGTGGAAATAAAAACCGGTGAATAAACCGGATTTTGAGTATTATCCTTGAGTAATTTCATAATGTATGTTTGATGCGAAAAATCAAACCCTGAAAAAACATCTCCTTCAGGAAGTACCGTAAGAACGGTACCACTTTTATCTATAATAAACACACTTTCATAGATACCACTCTGAATAAGACTTTTCTCAAGTAAGGTATAGTCTGATATAGATGACATGCTATTCAAAAGGGTACTGGCATCCTTAATTTGCTGCTCGATACTTAAAGCGATGCTTTTAGCCAATATTTCATTCCGCTCTAGAACGGTTTTATTAATTCCCTGTTGAATAGCTATAAATACCGATAAAGTCATCACTAAAATCGGCAGAAGGACGGTAAAACTTGTGAGGAGTATCAGTGTTTTGCGTATGGTTCTATTCATGATCCATCCTGACAAGCTCCCCATTCTGAATTACAAGCCGCTGAAAGGGAATAATAGGATCACCATAAGCATCTATATAAATAGAAACCTGTAAACCTTCAAACTGTTTTTCCAGAATGGATTGCTTAAGTTTTTTAGAACCACAACGCTTTAACCCCTCTGCCAAAGTTTGCACCGCAAGCCAGCTCTGTCCAGCACCAAAATCAGCTTCTTTTCCGTAGGTTTCCCGGTACAGAGCACTGAATTCACGCCAGGCAGGTTTTTCAGACTGGGGATTAAAGGGTACCGTAAAGATCATACCTTCCACCGCCTGGCCCCCATTTTCTATTAAAGCCTGGGACATAGCCCAGCCTGTACCAAGATACGGCATCGTAAAGCCCCTACGACGTATCTGTTGTGCCAAAAGAGCTGTATCCATACTGTTAGTGGTAAATAAAACAATATCCGGCTGATATTGTTCCAGAGCACGTAGTACTGTTGCAGTGCTTGTTTCATCCTTGGGATCAAAGGGATATCTTACAACCGATGCATTCTGTTGCTGTGAAGCCATAAGGCGCCTATATTCCGCGGTGTACGCATCCCCCAAAGGACGAGCAAAGGATTGATTTGATAGATCATCGATGATACATGGTTTCAGAGCCCCCCGGGTTACCGACTCTCTTGCAAGCTCATGGGCCTCAGTCGTGTTAGGGGTGGTTAGACGAATAAAGTAATCATCAAGCCCGCTAAAATCGGGGCTGCTCGCGGTAGGACTTATTAGCGGGATGGCAACTTTATTTGCTAAGGGAATAAGTGCGTGAGCGATACCGCTCGTCATAGGGCCAATAATGGCAACAACCTTTTCTGCTGTAAGTTCCTGAAACACCTTTCGGGCAACTTCCGGGTCCTGCTTATCATCCCGAATAATGAGCCTCAATGTTCGACCCCGGATACCACCAGCTTTATTTATTGCATCAATGGCAAGCAAAGCGCCATTTCTGCCGCTGATACCGAGATCCGAGTTGAAGCCCGAAAGGCCGCCAATAAAACCAACAGAGATGGGTTGCGGAGTGCAGGATGTTAGAAGGAGAGTGAACAATACAAAAATAGTAGCTCTCAAGCACATCCTCTTTTCCAGTTCATCAATTTGCATCGTTAAAAAAAACCTTCACACAATTCTCAATTGTGAACTTTTTGTTAATTAGCTTACTTTATTCGCGTATATTTTAGCGATATTAGATATAATGAAGATAGTTGTAATAATTGTAATAACTATTTATAAATAATTCAAGCTATCTATTAGCTACCAGAATATCTACATCTACAAACATATGGGGGAAGTATTTACCTCGATTCATTCCGGAACTATCCCCTGCTCTGCCAAAAGCTTCAGGGACAGATCCCGCAGTTTATATTTCTGAATCTTCCCGCTGGCGGTCATAGGGTATTCCTTTACAAAAAAGACATAGCGTGGGATTTTATGCCGGGAGATTTTACCCCTGCAGTAATCCCGGACATCAGCCTCATCCATGGAAACCCCATCTTTTAATATGATGAAGGCCCCAACCTCTTCGCCATACTTTTTGCTCGGAACCCCCACCACCTGCACATCCTTAATGCCTTCCATATTATACAGGAATTCCTCAATTTCCCGGGGATACACATTTTCACCGCCTCGGATAATCATATCCTTGATGCGACCGGTAATGCGGAAATAGCCCTGGGCATCGATGGTTCCCAGGTCCCCCGAATGGAGCCATCCATCAGCATCGATGGTTCGGGCGGTTTCTTCAGGCTTATTATAGTAGCCCCGCATCACATTATAGCCCCGGCAACATACCTCGCCCTGCACATCGGGAGGACAATCTTTACCTGTCTCAGGGTCCACAATTTTCACCTCTACCCCAGGAAGAGGACGCCCGACAGAAGCAACCTTCATCTCAAAGGGATCCTCCGGTGTAGTCTGGGTCATAACCGGTGAAGATTCGGTAAGCCCGTAAGCAATGGTGATATCCTTGCAATGCATATCACTGATAACCCGTTTCATCACATCCGTAGGACAGGGGGCCCCTGCCATAATCCCCGTCCTGAGAGATGAGGTATCAAAGAGCGAGAACATCGGGTGGTTCAATTCAGCAATAAACATGGTAGGCACCCCATACAGGGCGGTACACCGCTCATTCTGTACCGATGCAAGCACCAGAAGGGGATCGAAACTTTCAAGCATAACGAGGGTCCCCCCATGGGTCAGGGTTCCTAACACTGCCATTACACAGCCAAAACAATGGAACAGCGGTACGGGCACACAGAGCCGTTCATCAGGACCAAAACGCTGGCTTTCAGCCACAAAATACCCGTTATTCAGGATGTTCCGGTGGGTCAGCATGACCCCCTTGGGGAACCCGGTCGTCCCGGAGGTATACTGCATATTGATGACATCCTGGCAGGTGAGTTCCTTTTTCGCTGCTTCTAAAAGACCATCTTCTATATGGGTGCCTAGGAGGAGAAGCTCACTGGTATTGTACATCCCCCGGTGTTTTTCCTGGCCAATAAAAATCACATGCTTCAGGAAGGGGAAACGCTCGCTCTGCAAATACCCCCGTTCACTATGGCGAAGTTCCGGGATAAGCTCGTACACCATGGCCACATAATCGCTGTCCCGCCAGCCATCGATAAGCGTCAGGGCAGTTAAATCAGCCTGTTTCACCAGGTATTCCAGCTCTGCAGTCCGGTAGTTTGTATTGATGGTTACCAGCACCACCCCGATTTTTGCAGTGGCAAACATAAAGGTAAGCCAGTCGGGCACATTAGTTGCCCAAATTCCCAGATGATCCCCTTTCTTAAGACCAATAGCGAGCAGTCCCTTAGCCAGAGCATTAACCCGGTCATTAAATTGGCTATAGGTAAAACGGAGATTCCGGTCCGCATAAACTACAAATTCCTTATCAGGATGAGCCAGGGTCTGTTCTTCCAGAACTTGCCCCAGGGTTTTCTCTAATAGAATGATTAGAGGTTGTTGTGACATGGACAATTCCTTTTAATAGGGAGTATACACAACAGCTAGAATCCGGGCCTCGCCCGCGGTACTGTGGACATGATGTTCCACAATGGAATCCAGATAGATCGAATCCCCCTCATGAAGCACATAGGTCTCCTTCCCATAAAAAACTTCCACGGCTCCCGTGAGTACATAGATAAATTCCTCACCTTCATGAGAAGAGGTATGGACATCCTCTGATGAGGAACCGTGAATATCGATAATAAATGGCTCCATATGGCGGCCTGCCTTGTTATGAGCCAGGGAATAAAAATCCAGATCACTGGAAACTGCACCGGTACGCCCCGCAAAACGCACCGCTGGAACCTGAGCATCGGCCCTGGTAATAACAGGACCGAGGGAATCCACATCATCAAGAAAGGTTCCCAATCGGACCCCTAAGACCCGGGCAATTTTGATGAGGGGTGCCAGAGACGGGGGCAACTGATTCTGTTCCAGAGCTGCAACCAGATCCGGATGCAGTCCTGCCCGCTCAGCCAGATCGGCCACACTGATTTTTCGAGATTCCCGCACAGTTCGTATTCGCTTACCAACGTTCGTAAAATCAGACATATTTCACCATCCTTACCCTACTACAAATCTTAACAGATATATAGAAATAGAGTAAGCATACCATAATAAAAAGGATAAACTTGACGTTAACTATAAGAATTTCATATTCTAACAATATGAAATCACAGAACTTAATAAAACTAGTAAAACCAGTCATTATCGTTTTTTATCTTCTTTTCGTATGTTTAATCTTTGCAGAAACAACTACAACCATTACAGACATTGAAGTACAAGGGCTGAAACGAACCAACCCAATAGTGGTAAAAAATCTGTTAAAGGCCTATATCAATAGAGATGCAGATAAAATCAACACTGATGAAATTATTGCACTTCTCGTTGCTACAGGTATTTTTGAAAATGTTACTGTTTCTGTTAAAGAAAACACCAACCAAACAGTATTGTTCATCAGTTTGGAAGAAAAATGGTCCATCATTCCATTACCACTTGTTTCTATAAAATCAGATAGTTATGTATTTGGATTAGGTTTCTTTGATGCTAACGCCTTTGGCCTTAATCATAAACTCTTTTCTTCCGCAAGTGTATCATCAAAGGGACCATCGATTGCCCTAGGATATATTATTAACTCTTTATGGCAAAGCAAATGGGACGGTGTATTTTCTATTTCCTATGCAACAAAAGATGAGACCTTCACTGATGTCTATGAGCATGAAATTAGTACATCCGATATTACCTCATTTTCCGCAACAATAAGCGGAAACTATTCTATTTTGAATATATTGAAATGGGATTTTGGTTTTGAATATCAAACTAAATCATATACTGATGAACAAGATACAGATCTCACTAGCCTAGGACTACAAACAGGCATAACTTTACAATCAAATGCTCATTGGAATGGTGTATTTCTTACAATGTCTGGAGTCCAGTTCTATTACACCTGGTATTATGGCATAGAAGGGCCATCCTATGGGGTATTTTTAACAAAGGGATCCTACGAAACGGCACCAGTAAAAAACCTTAAACTTTCATTTAGAAGTGTTGGATTGTGGGGCCCCCAAACACCACAACTAGCAGAAATAGGAGCTAACAAACTTGGCTTAATCATACTTCCTGATACCTATACTGTTTATACTATGGCAACCTTTAGATCCGGTCTTGAACTAAAACTTTTTTCATCTGGAATAGTAACCTTTGCAGGTTTAGCACATTATCATATAGGTTATTCAGAGGGCTCTCGAACAGAGCCCCATATTGATTATGGACCATCCTTTGGTTTACGACTCTATCTTGCAAAGGTAGCTTTACCTGCCATGGACATAAATATCGCTTATAACCAGACTACCGGCCTTTACCAGGCCAGTTTTTCTATTGGAATGCAAATGTAAATACACCTGTCCAAAGGGCAATAGCCTTTTGGACAGGTGTTCCTTTATTTTTTCATTATATACGCAACAGCGTTTTCACCAGCAATCCGACCAAAGGTAACTATATCAGCGAGCGCATTTCCTCCCAAACGGTTTCCACCATGAACTCCACCGGTAACCTCACCAGCGGCATATAATCCTGGAATAACAGAACCGTCTGTGCGAAGCACTTGAGCTGAGGTATTAATCTTTACCCCGCCCATGGTATGGTGAATCGCAGGAGTTACCTTTATAGCATAATAGGGAGCTTCCGATAACGTTCTCGGCATATCACTGCGACCATATTCAGTATCCTTTTTAGAAAGAACAGCATCATTATAGTTTTTTATGGTCTTCTCGAGGGTTTCAGAAGTACTACCAATTTTATGGGCCAAATCAGCAAGATTTTGAGCTTCTAAAACAAAACCGGCTTTTAAATAGCTTTCAATTGCAGATAAACTTTTTCGTACCGAATTATCAAATACAAGATAGGCTATTTTCCCTTCCTGGGCAAGTATTTTTGCAGAAACCACATCCCGAGTTTCCAATTCATCAACGAAACGCTTGCCAGCTGAATTTACCAAAATAGCACCATTACCCCGTACGGCCTCAGTAACCATCTCATTGCCATCGGGTGCAAAGGTGGGATGGGTCTGAATCTGATCCATATCTACTAATGCTGCCCCAATAGCTTGGGCCATTAGGATACCATCCCCCGTTGCACCAGCATGATTTGTAGTAGCAAATCCTTTTAATGCAGGGTTAAATTTTGCAGCCATTTCATTATTAGCCCCAAAACCACCAGATGCAAGCACAACTGCTTTTGCTGTCACTTTATAGTCTTTTCCATCAATACGAACTACTACTCCTGTAACAGCCCCTTGTTTATTGGTAAGCAATGATCTTACTTCGGCATCAGTAAAGATGGAGAGCGTAGCAGATTGTTTGGCCTTATTGGCAAGGGTTTTAACAATTTCTGGTCCCACTTTAGCACCACCAGAAGGCCGATGAGCCCGATTAACACTGGCACCGGCTAAGCGCCCCACATCTGATAAATCCGCACCCATATCAGTAAGCCATGAAACTGATGCTGCACTTTTCGTTGCCAGAGTTTTAACTAATTCAGGATCATTCTTGTTGTATCCGCCCTTCATAGTATCCTGAAAGAAAAGATCAGGACTATCTTTAATTCCCTTTTCGGCTTGTATAGCAGTACCTGCTGCATTTATACCACCAGTAGCACGAATGGTATTGCCACCCAGGATCCCCATTTTTTCAAAAAGAACAACCCGTACCCCCTTTGCAACAGCGGCATTTGCTGCAGAAAGTCCCGCACCACCACCACCAATAATGACGAGATCATAGGACTTTGCAGGCAGATTTTTACTTCTTCCCTGTGTTTTTGTTTTTTTAACGGCAACGAAACCTGCCTTATTCAAAGCATCTTGAACGGCTGATATATATCCATTACTTGCTTCAGTTGCACCACTTACTACATCAACCTCGGTACTATTTGCCTTTAGGATTCGGTCTTTCAAAGTTGCAAAAGCAGTATCACCAAGGAATGCTGTCTCCTGCATACTCATTATTTTAATGTCTTTTATATCTGTTTCAGTAACCGTAACTAGTACCCTTATGTCTCCACCATGACCTTTTCCTTCACCTTCATAGGTACCAGGCTGGAAACGAGGGGCGGTGCTGACACAGCCGATGAATGCTACACTAGCCCATAAAATGATAGTGTGCAAAAAATATTTAATCCTCATAAAACCTCCAATTGCATTATGGGTATATTATTATAGATATAATATTATTGAGTCAACCAGTTATACCATAACATCGATTAACATCATTTAAGCGGCTCTCTAAGAGGCATTGAAATTGGGTAGCTGCTTTAATTCTGTATATTTATTCATCTTCGCCCCCCCCCACTTGACATATTTTTTGCATACCGGTAGTATATTTATATGAAACGGATTACTATGAACCACCATCATCATCATGGGTACTCATCCAGGGGGGCATAGGGTCCGGTGCCGCGTTGCGGTTCTGTTCGGCATATACAGCCGTGGGCTCTATGGGGTCCACGGCTTTTTTTATGCCCCGAAGGGGACGTTTAAAACTAAGGTTATAAAACTTTAGTTTATAAAGGCACCCCGAAGTTACAAGGAGTTTTTGTATGGGAAAATTGCGGATTTTAATACCCAAGGGCAGGATATTTGACAATGTGTCCCGATTGTTTGCCGAAGCGGGTATTCCAATAAGCCTTTCCGAGCGGACCTACCGGCCCAACATTGCCGCTGACTGGCTCGATGGAAAGGTCATGAAACCCCAGAATGTGGGGGAACTCTTAGAAATTGGGAGCCACGATGCAGGTTTTACCGGCATCGACTGGATCCGTGAAACCGGATCGAACGTGGTAGAAGTGATGGACCTGGGCTTTGACCGGGTTCGGATTGTGGCAGCGGTCCCCGCTGAAATGGACGAGGCTGCCCTGCGGGGAAAGAAACTTGTTGTAGCCACCGAGTATGTTAACCTTGCCCGGGAATGGCTTACGAAAAAGGGCTATGATTTCCGGATTCTCAGGACCTACGGCGCCACCGAAGTATTCCCGCCGGATGATGCGGACATGATCGTCGATAACACCTCCACCGGCCAAACCCTGCGGGACAACGGCCTGCGGATCGTAGATACCATCCTTGAGTCATCAACCCGTTTTGTTGCATCCAAGATTGCCATGGCAGATCCGGAGAAGAAGGCTCAGATTGATGAACTGGCCATGCTCTTTAAGGCGGTCCTTGATGGCCGCGAAAAGGTCATGCTCGAAATGAACGTGAATAAGATCCGCTTCCCCGACCTGGTGGCAGGGCTTCCGGCTATGCGGAGCCCCACCATCGCCCCTCTGTATGGTGATGACGGCTATGCGGTTAAGGTTGCCGTTCCCCGCCACGAGGTGCCCATCCTGATTCCCCAGCTTAAACGGCTTGGAGCTACCGATATTGTTGAATATGAGCTGCGTAAGGTAGTTCCCTGATACGAACTCACCCTCAGCCGGCGGCAGATCGACAAAGATTACAAGGATGCGGCCGCGGAGGCCCGCAAAGGAGGAGCCATGGAACGGATTGCGGAAATTACACGGAAAACCGGAGAAACCGATATACAGGTAAAACTCAATATTGATGGAACAGGGTCGGCCAAAATCGACTGCCCCGTAGGTTTTGTAACCCATATGCTCACCACCTTTGCCCGGCATGGCCTTTTTGACATAGAGCTCACTGCCCGTGGAGACCTGGAGGTGGATCAGCACCACCTGGTAGAAGATATAGGCATTGTACTCGGTCAGGCTTTTGCCAAAGCCTTGGGGGACAAAGGGGGCATCAACCGGGTCGGAAGCTGTCTCTTCCCTATGGATGAAACCCTGGCCCGGGCAGCGGTGGACCTGTCCGGCAGGCCGTACCTCGTATTCGAGGCCAATCTGAGCGGCCTCCCCCTGGTTTCCACCGAGGCCAGTTTTCAGACCGATACGGTAGAAGACTTCTGGCTCGGTTTTGCCACCAATGCGGCCTGCGCGCTTCACCTGGATATACTCCGCGGTCGCAGTGACCACCACAAGATTGAAGCCCTCTTTAAGGCCGCTGCCCGGGCCATGCGGGAAGCCTGCAGTATCGATAACCGCAGTTTGGGCCAGATCCCATCCACCAAGGGGGTTCTGGCGTGATTGGCGTCCTCAACTACGGGGCAGGGAACCTGGGATCGGTGATGAATGCCCTTGCCCGGCTGGGCCTTCCGGCCCAATTCGTGACAGGTCCGGAGGAACTGCAGGTTCGCCGGGGAAACAACAGCGGATCTTCCGCCGGCCAGCAGTACTCGGCCATCATTTTTCCCGGGGATGGGCACTTCGCCACCGCCATGGAAGCCCTCACAGCCCAGGGCTATACCGAAGCCATCCGGGAGTGGATTGCTGCGGACCTGCCCTTTCTCGGCATCTGTATCGGCCTGCAATTACTCTTTGAACAGAGCGAAGAAGCACCGCCGGTTCAGGGCAAGGAAATCCCTGGATTATCGGTAATACCGGGAAGGGTGAAAAAATTCCAGGGACCCAAGGTTCCCCAGATTGGCTGGAATGAAACCAAAGGTACAAGCCGTTCACGGCTTTTCCAGAACCTGCCGGAACGTTCTTTCTTCTATTATATACATTCCTATTATGTTGTACCTGCAGAGGAAGACTGGGTTGCCGCAGAGGCAGACTACTATGGAACCTACTGCAGTGCGGTGGAACGGGGTGCCCTGACGGCGGTCCAGTTCCACCCGGAAAAATCGGGAGCTCTGGGACTGGAACTCCTGCGGCGCTGGGCTGAGGTGTACCATGTTAGCTAAACGAATCATTCCCTGCCTGGACGTAGATGACGGCAGAGTCGTTAAGGGAATAAAGTTTGAAGGCATTAAGGACGCGGGGGACCCGGTGGAACTGGCCCGCTGCTATAATGAACAGGGAGCCGATGAGCTCACCTTTCTTGACATCGGCGCCTCCTACAAAAGCCGGGATACCCTCATGGAGGTAGTCCGCCAGGTTGCCCGGGAAGTCTTTATCCCCCTCTGCGTAGGAGGGGGGATCCGCACGGTAGAGGATATGCGCCTTGCCATGAACGCTGGGGCAGACAAGGTATCGGTCTGTACGGCAGCCCTGCGGAATCCTGCACTGCTCACCGAGATGGCCCGGGCCTATGGGAGCCAGTGCGTGGTCCTTTCCATCGATGCAAAACGGGTATCTGAGCCCGGCGAAGCTCCCCGCTGGCATGCCTTTGCCAAGGGCGGCAGGGAAGATACGGGGATTGATGCCATCCAGTGGGCCATAGAGGCGGTCCGGCTCGGAGCGGGGGAAATACTCCTTAACTCCATCGATGCGGACGGAACCGGTGCGGGCTATGACCTTGAACTAACCCGCCGGGTGGGAGAAGCGGTTCCCGTGCCGGTGATTGCCTCAGGCGGGGCGGGTAATCTGGACCAGATTGTCCAGGCTCTTATCCCGGAAGGGGGCAACGCCGATGCGGCCCTGGTGGCCAGCATGCTGCACTTCGGAAAAACAACGATACAGGAAATTAAAACCTACGCAGAACAGAAAGGAGTGGTAGTTCGATGGTAATAGCTTCTATAGATATTCAAAACGGAAAAGTCGTCCAGCTGAAACAGGGTTCTCAGCTCATGCTCGAACGGGAAGATGCGGCAGAACTGGCCGCCGAATTCGACAAATATGGGGAAGTGGCGGTCATCGACCTGGATGCGGCTATGAAAACCGGTTCCAACGACGAATTGGTCAAATCCTTGCTCCGCCGGGCCGATTGCCGGGTTGGCGGCGGCATCGCCACAGTGGAACGGGCGGCGGAGCTCGTCAGCCTCGGGGCAAAAAAGGTCATAATCGGGTCCAAGGCTTTCCGGACATCAGGAGACAGTTTCGGCATTAACACAGCCTTCCTGGAAGCCCTGGCAAAAAAGATCGGCCGGGAGCGGGTTATCGTGGCCGTCGATGCCCGGGACGGCGAAATCGTCGTCGATGGCTGGAAGACCCCCACAGGGCTGCCCCTTATCGAGAGTGCCAAAGCGCTGGAACCCTATGTGGGGGAACTGCTTTACACCTGCGTTGAGCGGGAAGGAACCATGACCGGCACCAACCTGGACAGTATCCGCTCCCTGCGGGAAGCGGTTTCCTGTCTCGTCACGGTTGCCGGCGGCGTGAGCACCCTGGAAGAAATCGAAGCCATCGCCCGGCTGGGCTGTGATGTCCAGCTCGGCATGGCCCTCTATACCGGCAAAATCAACCTGGCCGATGCCTTTATTGCAAGCCTTTCCTGGAACCAGGCCTGGCAGGAGGGAAAACTGCTACCCGTCGTCGCCCAGGCCCCGGACGGTCAGGTTCTCATGCTGGGCTACACCGACAGGGAGGCCCTGGCGGAGACCTTTAAGCGGGGAAACCTCTGCTTTCACAGCCGGAGCCGCAACAAGCTCTGGATGAAGGGTGAAAGCTCAGGTAACACCCTCAAACTCATTCGGCTCCGGGCGGACTGCGACCGGGACACCATACTTGCGACAGTAGAACCGACGGGTCCCACCTGTCATACCGGAAACTGGACCTGTTTTACGGACCAGCGCTATACCTGGGAACTTTTGCAGAACATCGTCACTGAACGGTTCCGCAACCCCAAACCGGGTTCCTACACGGCAACGTTGGACGATGAACGGGTCCGGGAAAAGGTGATGGAAGAAGCCGAAGAGGTCTGCACCGCAAAAACCCATGATGAAATCATCTGGGAAGTGGCGGACCTTTTATATTTTACGACAGTATTGATGACCCGGGCCGGAGTCTCGGTGGTAGAGGTCATGGCTGAACTTGATCGGCGGCACAAGAAATGACCAGGTTGATGAAGGGAAGTCCCTACTGGAGCAGCCGCTGTGCAGCTCTGGAGCCCTACACTCCGGGGGAGCAGCCCCGGGACCGGCGGTACATCAAACTGAATACCAATGAAAGCCCCTACCCGCCTTCGCCGAAGGTGCTAGAAGCGCTTAAGACTGCGGCCAACGGGGACCTGCGGCTCTATCCGGACCCGACATGCCTTGCGCTCCGCGAAACAATCGCGAGGAGGTACGGGCTTCCGGGCCCCGAATGGGTCTTTGTGGGGAACGGCTCTGATGAAATCCTCGCCTTTGCCTTTGCGGCCTTTTTCGGTCCCCGGAAACGGACCGGCTCCACCCCGGCATCCGGCTCAGGGCTTATCACAGGACAAAGCGGGCCGGATCCGCTCTACCAAGATGAGGCTCCCCTGCTCTTCCCGGACATCACCTACAGCTTTTATCCGGTCTATGCCCAGTTGTGGAATATTCCCTACGGGACGATTCCGGTTTCAGACACGTTTGAAATAGATCCTCGGGAGTACTTGCAAAGGGCTGCCGGTGTAGTCCTGGCGAATCCTAACGCACCAACAGGCCGCGCCCTCGGCAAGGGGGCTCTCAGGGAACTGGCCGCCTTTCATCAACAGAACCAACGGGTAGTTTTAATTGATGAGGCCTATGTGGACTTTGGGGGCGAATCCATGGCGGAAGATGTTAAACAGTTTGATAATCTCCTCGTGGTCCATACACTTTCCAAGTCCCGTTCTCTGGCAGGGCTCAGGGTGGGCTATGCACTGGGACATCCGGACCTTATCGAAGGCTTGCGGCGGATTAAGGACTCCTTTAATTCGTATACACTGGACCGGCTTGCATTGGCAGGTGCCCAGGCGGCCATCGAAGACCGGGACTATTACGATGCCATGGCTGCTCGGATTATCGCAACCCGAGAGCGGACCTGCACCCAGCTCGAAGCCCTGGGATTCGAAGTAATTCCCTCTGGGGCAAACTTTATCTTTATCCGGCATCCGGCGCGGCGCGGGGCAGAACTGTTTCAGTCGCTGCGAGACCGTGGGATCCTTGTCCGTCACTGGAACAAGGAGCGGATCAGCGAGTACCTCCGGGTGAGTATCGGGACCGATGAGGAAATGGACAGCTTTGTAGGCTGTTGCCAGGAACTTGTAGAAAAGCCAAATACGTAGGGAGCGCCATCGCACCAGAGGAATGATCATGACCATACTGAAAGCCAAGGATTTTGATGCATACTGGAACTCACTCCATGGGGGCAGACCTTTGCCCCGGGGAGACGCCGCGGCGGCTGGCCCCGCACACCTCGCATCCAGCCCTGCTGCCGCGGCCCCTGTTGCCGCGAGCCCCTCGCCTGAGGCCCTAAGCCCATCAGCGGCCACAGCGACCGACACAGCGGTCCTCGCCATCATCGAAGCTGTCCGTTCCGGCGGGGACCGGGCCCTGCGGGACCTGGCGGCCCGCTTTGACCGCTCAAGCCCAGAACGGCTGGAAGTTCCCATGACTGCGGCCCGCCGGGCCCTTGAGGAACTGGAAGCGACCGATGCGAGCCTCGCCACAGCCCTGAGGCTCGCCGCTGACCACATCAGGGTTTTTGCAGAACTGCAGAAAAAGCAGTTTACCGACTTTGAGGTGAAACTTGAGCCGGGGCTTTTCACGGGTCAGCGGTGCATTCCGGTGGAACGGGCTGCGGTCTATGTCCCGGCGGGCCGCTTCCCCCTCATTTCTACGGTGCTCATGGGGGTCATCCCCGCAAAGGTAGCCGGTGTGGATGAGCTTATCATCCTGTCACCGCCTCTTGAAGATGGCCTTCCGGACCGGCGCATCCTGGCCGCAGCGGCATTGGCCGGGGCAGACCGGATATTTGCCGTCGGCGGTGCCCAGGCTGTTGCGGCAGCCGCCTTTGGAACCGAATCGGTCCCCCGCTGTGATGTGATCGTGGGGCCGGGAAATAAATATGTGGCCGCCGCAAAGCGGCTCCTCTTTGGCCAGGTCGGCATAGACTTTGTGGCGGGTCCCACGGATGTGCTCATCATAGCCGATGGAACGGCCAGCGCGGACCTCATCGCCGCGGATATGCTGGCTCAGGCAGAACATGATCCGGACGCCCGCGCCCGGGTCCTAGTCCCCAGCGAAGCGCTGGCCCAGGCCGTGCAGGCCGACCTGGTGCGGCGGCTGAGCAAGCTGGGCACCGCCGACACCGCCCGGGCATCCCTCGATGCCGGGGGGCTTATCATCATCTATGAAACCCTGGACGAAGCCATACAGATTGCTAACACCATTGCACCGGAACACCTGGAACTGCACCTGGCAGAGCCGGAGACCATTGCCGGCAGGCTCAGGAATTATGGCTCCCTCTTTATAGGGCACCTGGCGGCGGAAGTGCTGGGCGATTATTCAGCAGGGATTAACCATACCCTTCCAACTTCAGGAACAGCCCGCTTTACCGGCGGCCTCTCGGTCCGGCACTTCATTAAAACCGTCACCAGCCTCCGCTGTACGCCAGGTTCCGGCTTTGAGACAAGCCGAAAGGCCGCTGCCATAATCGCCCGTGCTGAAGGGCTCGACGGCCACCGGCAAAGCGCTGAGAGCAGGGGATAGTCTGCAAGATCAGGTTTCACACGTAGGATGAGATCTGTTTAGGAAACGTGGCGCATCTCAAAAGCTAACCGAGCTTTTAGAGGCGCCTATTATTCAACCTTAAAGTTCCGAACCTGGTTGATAATATGCTGAAACTGCTCAAAAAATTATTGGTTCAATGAACTGATATTCACCGTATACTCTTTAACGCTGCTGGTACGGAATGTATCGTATGCTTAATTTGCTTTCTTTTTATAATAAATGTATAAAAAGACAGGCATAATTATGATACCAATTATTAAACCATACATTACGTAGACAGAAATAAATAAAGGTCCTATAGGTTCTATGAAATAAACACTTAAATTATTAAAAAACACATAAACGAGTAACATAATCACCAAACATAAGGGTTGATAAAAAACTTTATAGTATGCATGAATAACTTGAATATCTAATAGCAAGGTTTCGCTATTTTTAGAAAATAGAGATTTTACTACTCTATATGCAGAATTATTCTCTATTGCCTTATAGGGTATCGCCTGAAGTTCAAAAAAATTCATTCTTTGTAAACTGCCCAATGGTGCGCTAAATCCCCGTTCAATACAAACAATAACAATACTAGAAACACCAATTTTAAATATCATTATTGCTATGATGAACCATACATCATATACAGGGTTTATTTTTTGCCACATGATGAAGCCATCACTATTAGAACCATATGGACCTTTTAAAATTATATAATTTAAAATTCCATCTAGTACATTTATAAACCAAGAGAAAAATATATTTAAAATACGGTATACTTTTTTTTGTATTTCAATGAATAAAAGTATAGATAATCCAAGACTATAAATTGATAATAAAAGCAGCATTACTCCGTTGACAAATCGGATAGGATTATAATTGGATAAAATAAACCAAGTAAAATAAAGTGATCCTGTTACCCACAAAAGTTCGCCTGGAAAAAGCTGATAATTCTTATATTTTATTAATTCCATGGTAAACCAACCTATTATTTGGCCGCTCAAACCATTAACTCATTTGAGTAGCATGTGTTTTTAGAATTTACTACATTGCTGAACAGCTCTTCCTAAATCATATGAATCACATGCATATTGCACTGCTTTAGGAACAGAAGGATTTTTAATTGCATATAAACCAACACCTGCTGCAACAACATCTGCAACAACCACTGCTGTTTTTTTAATTTCATTTATTGAATTTTTTACTTGAGATTTTTATGTACGGGAACCTGAACCTCTGCCATCACCATGGTAGCACCACGTTATTTGTCAACATAGATGTCGCCCGTTTAATGATGCTGTGCGTTCAGCACCACTCTGTCACAATGGACCCAATCTTTAAGGGATGACCGTATTTCTGGTCGAAAGAGCCGTACATAGGTAAGAGCTCTTTATCAATACCATAGTGGCGCTGATCGGGTGTCACAGAGCCAATCCCAGCATGTCGATGTTAAGTAATGTACCAATGGACAAAATCGGCAAACCACTGTTGTGCATGCTCTTGCATAGGATTCCCATTATCAACATACAGGTAAACAGGTCGTGTTCCATTCCGTGCAACCATTCTTTCAAAACACTGGCTCGCTAATGATGTTGTCTCCCGGTTATGAATCTCCCAGCCGACAATCTTTCTACTCCAGCGCCCAATTCCCCTAGGCCTGAGAATATGTGGGGTCATTGTCAATGTTTTTTTATAGGCCGTAGCGGCCTCTTGAGAGCGTTCCAGCTTTTGCAATACATCGCCAATGACCAGGTAAAAAGACTGATAGGCAGGAGCCAACAAAATGGCCTCCTAATATTAAGCTTTGACAGCTTCCTCGTACCCGCCAGTGGCCTGGAGGGTATTTGCTTCTGCTACAAGGGCATTGGCTTGCTCTTGCGGCACCGGAACAGTGGTAGATAGCCGGGGTGAGAGTTTCTTGTAGAGGTATGCCGCCTTGATCAAAATATCAGCAAACTCGGGATCATTTGCTTCAAATTCTCGAACAGCCAGAACGCCGATATTAATGCGCTTTTTCGCTTCCGCGGTCGGTACACGCTCATGATTAACATCATCTTGCATGGCTTGCAACTGGGTTTGAATCACTTGCAGCACCTGCCAGCCCGGCGCGTGGGCCAACCTGTCATTGACCATCTTACTTGCTGAGTCTAGCAATCCGCTCAATTCGGATATTTCCACACTCATATCATTCCCCTAAGGTATGAAAACTACCCTTGTCAGCAGAAAAGAACTGGACACCTCCACCAATACAAGAAAAATTGATAGGAATTGTCATTTCGTGGTTTTTACGGTTTTGCGTCGAAATTCGGTTTTTCCCCTAAAATTATTTTCCAGCCCGAACAACTAAACCAATCAAAAATTTCGGCAACGCCAACACTGTGAAGTATAATTTCAGTCTATTTCTGCCGTCAATCCCTGATTCGAGCCAATGTGACAAAGCTCAAAAATATAACTCCCCCTCAAAGCCATATAACCTCCGGTTTTGAGTTTTTATCCTGTTCCGCATAAACTTCATTTTGGGAGTGGAACCTAGGGAATTCTCCAAAGGATTGGTTACTGACAACACAGACGCACAGCAGTGGCCGCCTTGCAGCAAGGGAGAAAAATTCAGACAGTAGCGAGAATAGTAACTTGGATACCTCTTCAAACAAGCGTTTATCAGATTTAAAGTATGGCTTTAGATTCTTGGGAATCGTAAACACAAATTGCCAATGCGATAAATCCAACAGCAAGTCCTAAGCCAGGTATTCAGCATAGAGTAAGGTCCTCTTTTGGTTGCAGGATGGACAAAGATTGAAAACCTTGCACGAAAACGGCCTGAAGTAGGAATGACCACAATCTTCGTAACGGATACGAGCTACACCTTTTGACCAGTCGGCGAAACCAGTGAATTGCTCTAGGCGGTCAAGAATTGTCTGGGGTGGACTGGCATAGGCTTGGTACTGAGTAAGAGAATTGCGGACTATGGTCTGGATTACTCCTTCCCGATGGGGAATAAGTGTATATGCAGTCTGCACCAAACACATAGAGACAGTTACAAAACAATATGACTCTTCACTATTTTATATGGATAAGCATCTCAGCTTACCAGCGACCCGGTAAGTAATCTGTAAGCATATCCGGTCTTAATAGTCAGGTTCTCAGGATTTTTAAACCAAGATATAATTATTTTGTTTAAATCTTTTACTTCAATCTGTTCTCTCTGACGAGTTTCATCAACACCAACTCGATAGACCTGGAGAAAACCGGATTGTTCACGAGCCCAGGGAACTTCATGCATACAGGTATATTTTGTATTGAAAACAATCAAGGTAAATATCCAATTTTTTAGGCCAAGAATCGCCTGAAATATTTTTGCCTACCCACACGTTTGAGCGAAGAGCCCTAAAATTGTAAAAATTTATGGGATCCGAATTTCGTTCCTTAACACCTTCCGAACAAAACGGCCCGATTCGGAAAGGTCCGAATCTTTCCAATAGCCCTTTCCTTCCCGGTCAGCGTTGTACACCAGGGCGCCTGATTCTTCTCCCTTGTTATTGACCGACCAGTTAACCCAGGAAATCTTATGCTTTTTCAGGAATGAAAGCCACTCTTTGGATTTTTCCATATAAAAGCCGCCGCCCCCGGAAGCATCGGAGGTGCCCCATTCGGTTACAAAAAGAGGAAGTCCCTTAGCCAGCGCTTTCTCAGCTTTGGCTCGCAGTTCTTGTCCATGGGTCCCCGCGTAGAAATGGAGGGTATACATGATATTTTTCTGATTCTGTATGGGGTCCGCTGCAGCCACATCCACATCCTGACTCCAATTGGGGGTCCCCACAATGATGATATTATCCGGATCATACTGGCGAATTGCCGCAATTACTGCTTCCGCATAGGGCTTTATATTGCCCTGCCAGGTCACATCCTTACCGTTGGGCTCATTGCAGATTTCATAGATAATATGAGGGTACTTTCTATATTGCTGTGCTATATCTGTAAAAAACTCGATAGCCTTTGCCTGATACGCCTGGGGATTTTTATCACTGAGAACATGCCAGTCCACAATCACATAAACACCGAGCTTTAAAGCTGCTTCTATGGAACTGATGACCTTTTCTTTGATGACAGGGTTCTGGATATAACCTCCCTCGGTAAGATACATGGCCGCCCGCCATACCTGGATATTCCAGTCATCCCGGAGCCATCCTATGACATCCTCATTGGCATACTTGCCAGCCCACTGGAGACCAAAACTACTCATTCCCCGAAGCTGTATCGGTTTACCCCCTTCGGTGCATAGCTTGGTACCAATTACCTGCAATTGGCCGAAGCGTTCCACTACGGTCTTGCCATTTTTATCCACCGAAAGCTGAGTATCATCAATCCCACAGGCTGATATCAACATGACCATCAAACCAAGGATTCCAAACCATGCAGTGCGTTCTTTCATCATCCTACTTCCCCCATTATCGTTATAGGGGACCTCTAAAACTTCACTTTTTAGAGGCGCTCTATAATGATAAGGTCACATTTATTGAATATTTTCAAACAATGCACATTAGTTTAATCTACTTTAGGAGAAAGTCAAGCTAAGAATCGGTCATGAGCTATTCAAGATGCACTAAATAGACAAGCGAGGCTCGACCTTGGTCGAACTCTTTTTCTATAATACCAGATATGAGTAGCTCAATCAGTTCCGTAAAAGATCATCGGCTTGACCGGGAAGCAGGGGCCATTATATATCCTGTCATATCCCGCAGAGCCGGGGGCCTTTCGGTGGGCATTAACCTGTTTCCAGACCGGAAAACCTGCAGTTTTGACTGCCCCTACTGCGAGGTGTTTCCCTTCGAGATGGACCTAAAGTTTTCTCTTGCAGCCATGGAACAGGGACTGCGGAACCTGGCAGAAGAGCTCCAGACAGATCCCCCTGCGCATCCGGTTCGGGACATCTCGTTTTCCGGGAATGGGGAACCGACCCTGCATCCTGACCTTATTCCGGCCCTTACCCTAGCCGCCCGGTTGCGTCGCGAACTCTTTCAGGTTCATCAACCTGATGTAAAACTGGTGCTCATCACGAACGGCACGGGGCTCCTGGATACATCGATAGCAGCATTCCTCGCCCAGGCAGCCCGGGGTGAAATGCCTTATTTTGATGGCCCCTCTGAAGCCCTCGAGATATGGCTCAAGATTGATGCGGGAACCAAATTCTGGTATGAACAAATGAACCGTTCAGCACTACCCTTTGAGGCACTGAACGAAGCAATCGATGCCTTTGCCCGGCGGGCCCCCTTCATCATCCAGACTATGATCTGCAAGGTTGATGGACAGCTCCCGCCCGAGGAAGAGGTTACTGCCTGGGAAGGGCGGATACGACAGTTGGTGGAAGCCTCGCTTATAGAAGCACCACCCCACCCACCCTTGGCAGACGAATCATCTGCACCCACAGGTGGTAAGCACAGAACGGTTGGACCTCAGGCTATCCAGCTCTATGGAAAGGCTCGCCCTGCTCCGGAGGACCCGAAAACGGAACCCGTAGACGAGTCCTACCTTGCGGCTCGGCGGGCTTCCTTACTGAAAGCCCTCGCTCTCCATCATCTTCCGATAAATTTGTTTGTATAGGGTTATCTGGCCGCCTCATATTACTCTTTTTCCTCCCAAAAAGCACATCACGGCAATACTGCAGAAGTAAAAAAATGAGTATCATGATAAAAAAGAAAACTTGACCGATTAAATTGTCTGTACTATGCTAACTAAATCAACTTTGTTATAAGGGGTTTAATATGAAAAAATGTAGTATAGCGATTGCATTCCTTTATGTTCTACTGTTTGTTTCCTGTGCGACCAATAGCACTACTGCTAAGGATGATAGTACGATTGATTCTGTAGCGGTCGTTACCAAGAAAAACTTTGAACTGGATATGTATGCTGATGCCCCACAAAGTGTTCGCGATGCCATAGCCCGTTGTGATAGCCTTATTACACAAGCTAAATATGCATCTGCCCTTCGTGCTCTTTCTATAGATGAAGATCTGGGAAAAGATAAGGACTATATTATCTATAAGTGGACAGAAGTAATTACCAACTGGTTCAGTTTTAGCATGATGCATACTATGTTTGATATCAAGGACTTTAATAGTGAAGAAGAACTGTATGCCTATCGCCGCGACATTTCATATGGCAACAAAGAAATGAGTTTTAATTTAACCGTTGACTATACCGGACCCGAAGGTAAAATTGATGAATACGAAAAAATCTATGGCGAAACTCCAAGAACTAATCTGGCACGGGCTCAGTACTATTTTGACGTCTCGCAACGCTATAAAGATCAATGGTTAAAACCATATGATGAACTACTATCACTTGCATATGAAAATTACCGCAAAGCTATTAGCGCGAACTTTTACAATCTGAGGGCCCTTGAAAATTATGCCCAATCTGCTTTATTAACTAATCATTTTGAGGAAGCTTACAAAGGGTATAAAGATCTTGTAGAATATAGGCCAGAGTTTGGCAACTACTGGTATAATTTCGCCGTATCCAGTATGTAGGGCCTACTGAAAATGTCTAAAAATGATATTTCAAAACTTTTTTACGTTAAAATGGGTTTAATTTAGTATACTAAAACTTTCAAATATGATTTATGAGGTTTAAAACCAAGTAAAAATAAAAAGCGCATAAAAAGATCCCTCAGGATCTTTTCACAGTTGGTCAGCAATACACATACCATGATTGCTGTTTCACTAGTTTCGCGTAATTTTTCATAGATTGTACCAAGACCAAACTTTCGTTTCATATATCCAAAGCCACCTTCAATCGCTTGTCGAATGGCTTCGTCAAGTCTTTGAATCTTTCGTAGCTGTCGTACTATCTTTTTATTCTCTAATGTTTCTTTAATCGGTCTGCCTAAGGGTGGTCCAGACAATCGTATTCCTCGAGCTTCACAATAGGCTCGGTTTGCTCGTGTCCGATATATTTTATCGGCATGCACCGATTCCGGATATCGACCACATCGCCTCTTATATTTTTCTATTTGTGTTGGCAAATCTTCTTGTTCGTTATAGGGTTCCCATTGTAATCGATCTATAAAAATCATCCCGTGTTCGGTCATCGATGCTGATAGTTTTGCTCCGAATTCAAAGGCCGCTTTTGCTTTACCTCGGGCTATTGGTCGTACATGGGGTTGACTGATACTGACGATTTTTCCCGATATCGAATGGGTCTTTCCCTTATACATCTGTACCTGTTGCCGGTAAACCTCATGTATCACGATAAGATCACGTCGCTGTTTTGCACTCAACGTTGTACTGGGAACCTTGTTTTGTAATTCATTGATAGTCCGTAAATTACGTCGTATGTATTGGAGTTGGGTCCGAATCGCTCTGCGTATTTCTTTTTTTGTTCTTCGTCGCCCTCGTATAAAATTGAGATATTTGATACGGGCCTGTTTTCTATAGGTTCGTGGTTTTATGGTGAGCTCACTCGCTTCATATAACGTATCAATTATCTTTTCTGTTTTCCTTCGCGCTTCATCCAATAAAGTGACATCATGGGGATGCCGGATATCCTGGGGGACGCACGTGGCATCTATAATGAGTTGCCCTCGATTTCCATGATCATGGTCATCCTTTTGGTTTTCTTTGTTCTGTTTTTTTTCAGATTCTGCTTCTACCTGTTCTTGATACCGTTTCGCTATCAACTCATTTATCTGTGCTATTGCATCAGGTCCAAGCCGTTTTCGAAAATGAACCATCATGCTTGGATCAAAGGGTTTTTCATCTTTGTAAGATTCATATCCTAAAAAATATTGCAGGTAATGGTTCTCTCGTATTGTTTCTACCGTTTCTTCATCTGTTAATTGTAATTTCTCTTTTATCAATAATGATCCCAAGGCGAGCCGTACGGTCTTGGCTGTTCTTCCAATTCGTTTTGAAAAACATTTTTTATATTCAGCTTCTATCTCTTCCCATGGAATAATTGCGGCTAATCGTACCCATCGATTATCTTCTCGTAAATGTCCTCCGAAGGGTACATAAAAGTCTTCAAACTCAGGTACCTGTTCCTTTTCCTTATACATCGTTACCCCATAGTAAAGTGCACGCTTTTTAAGGCCTTACCCCTTTCTTCCGTGCACTTCTTATTGAGATTATCTCTGTATTTGCTTCTTTTGTAAAGAGTTGTTTGTTTTTCAGGAAGCCCTATGTATCTTGAACAGTATAATGAAGCAATAGACTATTGTAACAAAGCGATACAATACCCTGAAGAGAACAAAATATTTCAGATGGATGCATATATTTTGCTTTCTCATATTTATATAATTATTGGTAATACTAAAAAGGCAGAAGAGACTCTCATAAAACTTACCCATAACTATCCAGAAGACCCTTATGCTTTGCAGTTCTTTGGTCGTTTTTATTATAAATATGGTAACAATACAACTGATATCGACAAGGCTATCCATACCTTTAATGAATGTATCAGGATATCCTGGGAGCAATTCGGACGTGTTAATGAAATTTCAGATATTGTAAAATATCTGGTTTCAGCCGGTGACTTTGTCCGTTCTCATGCAATTTTGCAGAATACAAAAGCAATAGTGACATCGAACAATGAAGCATCAGGTATTGTATACTACTTTGATGCCCAGATATATGCCCTAGAAGGAAACAATACTGAAGCTAGAAAAACTGCAGAACAGGCTCAATATTACTTTAAAGAAGCTAATAATCCAGAAGCTCTCAAAGAATTGCGGAATTTTCTGGAATCGATCGGTCAGTAATATATAAAAGACGTTTAAAAACTTCTTTTTTTTAACGTCTACCATAGATGATAAACGCCTATAAAAAAATCAACGAATTTTTATTTAGAGGCGCCAACAATACATGTAACTAAGGTCCGGTAAAGTTACATTAGCCAGGGTAGAACCTTTTCTAGGTAGGGCTTCCTGAAAAACAAACAACTCTTTACAAAAGAAGCAAATACAGAGATAATCTCAATAAGAAGTGCACGGAAGAAAGGGGTAAGGCCTTAAAAAGCGTGCACTTTACTATGGGGTAACGATGTATAAGGAAAAGGAACAGGTACCTGAGTTTGAAGACTTTTATGTACCCTTCGGAGGACATTTACGAGAAGATAATCGATGGGTACGATTAGCCGCAATTATTCCATGGGAAGAGATAGAAGCTGAATATAAAAAATGTTTTTCAAAACGAATTGGAAGAACAGCCAAGACCGTACGGCTCGCCTTGGGATCATTATTGATAAAAGAGAAATTACAATTAACAGATGAAGAAACGGTAGAAACAATACGAGAGAACCATTACCTGCAATATTTTTTAGGATATGAATCTTACAAAGATGAAAAACCCTTTGATCCAAGCATGATGGTTCATTTTCGAAAACGGCTTGGACCTGATGCAATAGCACAGATAAATGAGTTGATAGCGAAACGGTATCAAGAACAGGTAGAAGCAGAATCTGAAAAAAAACAGAACAAAGAAAACCAAAAGGATGACCATGATCATGGAAATCGAGGGCAACTCATTATAGATGCCACGTGCGTCCCCCAGGATATCCGGCATCCCCATGATGTCACTTTATTGGATGAAGCGCGAAGGAAAACAGAAAAGATAATTGATACGTTATATGAAGCGAGTGAGCTCACCATAAAACCACGAACCTATAGAAAACAGGCCCGTATCAAATATCTCAATTTTATACGAGGGCGACGAAGAACAAAAAAAGAAATACGCAGAGCGATTCGGACCCAACTCCAATACATACGACGTAATTTACGGACTATCAATGAATTACAAAACAAGGTTCCCAGTACAACGTTGAGTGCAAAACAGCGACGTGATCTTATCGTGATACATGAGGTTTACCGGCAACAGGTACAGATGTATAAGGGAAAGACCCATTCGATATCGGGAAAAATCGTCAGTATCAGTCAACCCCATGTACGACCAATAGCCCGAGGTAAAGCAAAAGCGGCCTTTGAATTCGGAGCAAAACTATCAGCATCGATGACCGAACACGGGATGATTTTTATAGATCGATTACAATGGGAACCCTATAACGAACAAGAAGATTTGCCAACACAAATAGAAAAATATAAGAGGCGATGTGGTCGATATCCGGAATCGGTGCATGCCGATAAAATATATCGGACACGAGCAAACCGAGCCTATTGTGAAGCTCGAGGAATACGATTGTCTGGACCACCCTTAGGCAGACCGATTAAAGAAACATTAGAGAATAAAAAGATAGTACGACAGCTACGAAAGATTCAAAGACTTGACGAAGCCATTCGACAAGCGATTGAAGGTGGCTTTGGATATATGAAACGAAAGTTTGGTCTTGGTACAATCTATGAAAAATTACGCGAAACTAGTGAAACAGCAATCATGGTATGTGTATTGCTGACCAACTGTGAAAAGATCCTGAGGGATCTTTTTATGCGCTTTTTATTTTTACTTGGTTTTAAACCTCATAAATCATATTTGAAAGTTTTAGTATACTAAATTAAACCCATTTTAACGTAAAAAAGTTTTGAAATATCGTTTTTAGACATTTTCAGTAGGCCCTAGGTAGATAACTATATTAGCCAATGTAGTGAGGATTTGTTTTTTTTCTGTATTCGAACGGATGTTGACCTGTTAATTCCCGAAAAACTCTACCAAACTGGGTTAAACTACCAAAACCACAATGTTCAGCGATAAGATATATAGGCTTACGGGTTGTTGCAAGTAGCTGGCAAGCCCGCTGAATTCGAACATAGGAAAGGTATTCATGTAAATGAATCTGCGTCTCTTTATAAAAGAGTTTAGATACATATGCAGGGCTCAAAGCCACTATACGAGCTACCCTGTCAAGATCTATCATTTCTGTAAAATGTTCTTGAATCCATTCCATAATGGTATCTATACGAAAATCCGTCGAATGGTAGACCATGATTCCTTTTTCTTGCTCTGCATATCGACACACCCGAGATATCAAGATTGTCATATAGGCCCATACCGTTTCCATATACCAGCGATCTTTCTTTTCAAGCTCAGCCCCAATAGTGTTTAAAAGAACTTCTATTTCATAACGAGTTTTCTCTTCAAATTGTATAACTGGTTTATAGTGTTGAGCCCAACATGTATACAGAGGTACAAGAGGCATAAAAAGAGGATGATGAGGATCGATAATATAAAGATTATAGAGCTCACAGGTTTCAGACCCGCGATTAATCCCTCTGTGGAGGACACCTGGAGGTATGAGAGCCAGGGATCCTTCATTCATTCGGTATGTCGCATGTTGATGAAAAAAGGTCCGGGATCCAGAGACTACATACAATAATTCCCAAGAATTATGAAAATGCCGTTCAGGATTTGTAGTAGCCCTGGATTTTCGAATGAATCGAAGATTACAAACCGTATCTTCTATCCGAATATCTGTTTGAAGCATAACAATATATGAACAAATTTCTAGTTATTTGACAATAAATGAACACCTATTTTCTTGTTTTTTTGATACAAATTCTTTCATGCGTACATTATTATCTGTTAAAATAGATGCCATCACTGATCGCCATCGAAGCAAACGGGATTTTATTCTCCATGACAATTTATGGTCTGTGATCATACTCATCGGTCTTCCTCTGGTTTTCTATAACGGGTTAAGTCAAGTATTCAGTTTTATCGATACACTTATTGCCGCTTCTATGGGTCCCCGTATTGTGTCTATTATCTCTTTTATTTCTCAAATCCAATTGCTCTTTACAACGTTAAGTGCTGGTATTGGACTTGGTGGTGGTATCTTAATAGGTCGTGCAATTGGAGAACACAACACAGAAAAGGAATATCGTCTTATTGTAACACTTTCAATGATGATAGGCCTTCTAATACTTCTTACTGTAGGCCTCGCTATTCCTCTGGCTCCATGGATTTTATGGTTTTTTAAAATGCCAGCGGATCTTTTTGAACCTGGGCTCATTATGTTCAGGATAGAATTAAGCGGGTTAGTCTTTGTATTTCTAAATTCACTCTACTTTGCTATTCAACGAGCCCGGGGATATACGGGGAAAATATTCTCCTGGAATCTACTCATCCTCTCATTAAAACTAACAATAACTCTTTTTCTAGTATATGTTCTTGATATTGGTCCAATTTCTCTCTCGGTTGCATCATTTATTGCACAGGGGCTCGTTGCTTTGTTAGCTGTAGGAATATTCTTTGTACATGAGGGAGCTTCTTTTAAAACTATTATCCAGAAACACAAAACAGGATTTACAGAATGTAAAGAAATTATTCATCTTTCATTGCCAGTATTTCTTGAAAAATTCATATTTAATTATGGAAAGGCTGTCGTGAACGGAATGAGTGCAATCTATGGGAGCATGGCAATTGGAGCCCTTGGTGTTTCCAATCGCATAGGGGGTCTAGTCACTATGCCACCCATCGGATTTCAAGAGGCAGAAGCTACAATTATAAGCCAGAATTTAGGTAATAAGAATTATCGCCGCGCTTTTGACACCTTTAAAGTAACATGTATGATCAATATAGTTTTAGGTATTTTCTTTTTTATAGCAATGAGTATCTTCAAAAATGATCTTATTCAACTTTTTTCAAAAGGGGACCCTCTTTTTTCTCAAGAAATTGCAAAAGTCTATAACTATGAACGATATGCATCCATATTACTGGCTATTTCCAGTTCAGTCATGGGACTTTTATATGGCTTTGGATATACTCGTCTTTCTATGCTACTAAACCTTTTACGTCTTTTTGTATTCCGAATTCCACCACTTTGGTATTTTCAACATTTCACGAATATGAAGACAGAAGGCTTAGGAATCGCAATGATGATTAGTAATATGATGATGGGTATTAGTGCAATTGTGGGGGCCCTTTTTATTATTCAACGATGGCGAAAGGGTCTTATAAGGACTTCACACAATAAAAAATAGGGGCCTCTAAAACTGCAGTTTTAGAGGCTTCCAATAATTATTCTTTTATTGAACCAACAGTTACACCTTGAATAAAATATCGCTGTGCATAAGGGTAAATAAACAAGAAAGGTACTATGGTAACAACCACCGATGCATTTTTAACCATGTTTCCATATCCTATAATGGTAGGATCGTTCAGATTTTGTTCATTAAGAATTAATTCCCGTAATTTTACTTGGAAATTATATAAATCTGGTTTTGAAACATACATAACATAGGCAAAGAACTCATTCCAATATTGTACTGCAAAAAACAATCCGATAGAAGCCAGGGCTGCTCCCGATAGGGGGAGAACAATCCTGAAAAAAACCTGTGGTGGCGAAGCTCCATCAATTTCAGCAGATTCAAAAAGACTTACAGGGATTTGATCAAAAAAATTTTTCATTAAAAAAATATTAAATGCATTTACACTTGCAGGCAACAATACGGCCCAAAGAGTATTTGTCATTCCAAGATTTTTAAGTACTAAAAAAGTAGGAACAAGCCCACCATTAAAAATCATTGTTATAAATATAAAACGAGAAAAGAAACCTCGACCAATAAGATCTTTTTGTATTAAAACATATGCTGCAAGAGTCGTAATTACCAGGCCAAGAAAGGTACCACTAACGGTAGTAAATAAAGAGATTAATAATGGTCGGTATAAATTTTTGTTAGAAATAATAACACGATACGCTTCAAGGGATGGATTACGGGGCAGTAGATTAAGACCATACACCGCAGATCTATCCAGAGAATCAGATAGTACTTTTAAAATAGGAATAAGCATCAGTACTAATAATATAGCCATGAAGCATCCATTGCATATTCGAAACACATCCCGATTTATATAATGTTTGTTATGTAAAAAACCATGTTTCATAAGATTACCTCTTAGAATATTGATGATCCTCGAATCTTTTCATTTATTTTATTTGTCATAAGCACTAAAATCATACCAATAAAAGATCTAAAAAGACCAATAGCTGTTCCCATCCCATAATTTGCTTGCTGAATCCCCGTTCGATATGCAAATACTGAAATTACATCTGAGACCTTAAGCACATTTGAGTTCATCAATACAAATACAGATTCAAATATATTAAGGACCTTACCTAGATTTAATACAAACACAATTATAATTGTAGGAACTAACGATGGAAGTGTAATATAAAGAGCTTGCTTCCATTTTCCGGCTCCATCAATTTCAGCAGCTTCATATAACTCTGGATTAATACCTGAAAGGGCTGCCAGGTAAATTATTGTTCCCCAACCAGTCTCTTTCCAACGACCTATAAATAGATATATAGGAGTCCACCAGGTTTCTTCTGCTAAAAAATAAATTCGTTCATACCCCATGCTGGAAAGGAAATTATTTATAAGTCCACCCTGAGGTGATAAGATTATTGTAAATATTGATGCAACCACTACCCATGAAAGAAAGTGTGGTAAATACAAAATACTTTGAATAAATGATTTAAATTTTCTACTTTCTATTTCATTGAGCAGTAATGCAATAGAAACAGAAATTAATGTCCCCAAAACAAGATTGGACAAACTCAGAAATATGGTATTATATACAGATCTCCAAAAATTAACTGATCGTATTCCAAAAAAGAGATCTATAAAATTAGTAAAACCAACAAATTTAAATTTAAAGGGTGTAAAATCAAAAAAAGCTAACAATACACCAATCATGGGAAGATAACAAAACAAAATAGCAAAAATAAAAACCGGTGCAAACATTATATAATACATTCGGTCATGAGAAATCTTTCTGAAAGCGCCCTGGAGTGTCATGGTCTGCTGTTTCATAAAATACCATCTTCCTTTAAAAATAGGTAAGAATAAAAACCGGCGTCTATTTTTATAGAACACCGGTTTAAAAACGTCTATCGTGATGATAATATTAATAGTACTTTTATGGATCTATTTTCTGAAGCTCTTCAAGAATTGCATCTACATATTTTTGAGAATCTTTTTGATACTGAGCTAGACCTTCATCAATAGTTAATGTTCCATATACCATTTTTGTTACATAATTAGCCTTAATCGTATTGAGTTCTGGTAATAACTGGCTAATAACATCCGATGAGGGGAATACTTTATATGAAACTGCATCTTTCTGAAATATTTCCAATGAATTGGTAATACGCTCATCAGAAGGTTTCCATGCGGGATTCCAGCTAAACACAGGGATTTCAGGGCTAAACCATGCCTTTACAAAGGGTTTTGCAGGATCCTGAATGGAAGGAAGGAATTGAATCATTCCATCTTTAATCTCATAGGTTTTTCCCTCTACCCCAAAGGTTGCAAAAGTCTGCCCTTTCTCACCATCAAGAAGGAATTCTATAAAATATTTAAATACTGCTTCGGGGTTCTTACAAGATTTGCTGATAGCAAGTACCGTTGCAGGTCGTTCAATATACTTTGTTTCCTTAATAGCAGGAATAGGGGTAACCTTAGCTTGTGGTTTATTTTTTTCTATATTGAGAGCAAGATTGCGATTCCAGGTTCCAGCCCAATAATTAAAAACACCAACCACACCAGAATAAAATTTATCTCGACATGTCGAGGTTTTATTGGTAATGATTTCTTTATCAATAAGGCCCTCTGCATAGGCTTCTCGCATTCGTTTAAGAGCTGCAACCATGGATTGATCACTCATTCCATCAATCCATTTTCCGTTTTTCTTTATAAAATCTGGACTTGCATCCTGGTAAAATTCTCTTAAATAGATGTCCAGCGGATATTCAGAATTCACAAGGCCAGCCGCCGTGAGAGGGATAACCTTATCTTGCGCAAGCCCATCAGGATTTTTATTTTTAAAGAGTCTCAGCATATTGATAAATTCATCGTAGGTCTTCGGTACTTCAAGCCCTAGTTTTTCTAGCCAATCGCCCCGCACATAGGTCACCGTACCATTACCACGATCATAGGGAATTCCGTATAGCTTACCATTTACTTTAATAGCTTCTATGATTCCCGGATCCTTTATACGATCCTTGAGTGAAGACTTTTCATATAATTCGGTTAAATCGTACAAAGAGCCATTCGCAGCATATGAGGCATATGCATAACTCCCCAGCAATACAACATCGGGAACATCGCCAGTAGAAAAAGCAAGATTCAATTTTTGGTAATACTCATTATGAGCTGGCTGATTCACCACAAGGTCAATACCAGTAAGTTCCTTATACCCTTGAACTAGAACGTCTTGACCATTTTCCTTGGGTAGAAAAGTACCATCTACCATCAATGAAATAGAAACAGGCTTTTCGACTTTCTTTGCATCAGATGCTTTTTTGCCGCATCCTGCAAACATGAATACAGTGATAACAAGTAAGGCAGGTATAATTCGTTTATACATCATACATACTCCTTTGAATAAAATAGGTATTTTATCGTATCTAATTTTTTTCTGATAATGCCGACCACTTTTAGAATTAAACCGTCTTTTTATATTTTTACCTCGACCCGTTCAATATCGCTCCATCCTTCTACAGAATCCCTATTCATTGAAATCGAAAAAAGTCCAAAACGACCTCCCACCCAACGACCTGGCTCTACAGAGAAGGGCTCTCCAATTGGTTCAAAGGGGTTAGAATTTCGAGTAAAATACCAACGTCCATGAGCAAGCGTATCGACTGTTACGCGAAGTGTGATTGGGAAAGGAGAACTATCATATACCTTACAAATATTGAAACTATCCTTGCTTTCTTTAGAGCCCTGACCACACACAACCTTATATTGGGAATTCTCTTTAAGAACACCAATATAATAATAGGTGTCACCACATACTATCAGCCCTGACAATACATCATCTCCATAACTATCAAGGAAGACCACGTCCACTATAAATGAAGGGGCAGGAAATTTCTGTGTTATAATATTCGGGTATGTATATAACCAAAAGGTATCACCTGGGCATGGTTTAGCAAAAAGCCGTAAACAACTGTTTTTCGCAATCAGCGAGTAGGCTGGCACAAGCGGGTTACCTTCCCATTGCCATTGTAAGGAAAGCTCTGAGTTATCAAAATCATCACTCAATCCGGTATGATAAGATGGATTATTATCAGTGTAGATTGGTACATGATAATAGGTTACTGGTTCACCTATACCATCATGATTTTGGTCTACCCCAATAAGAGGCCAATCGTTAATCCATTGAACCGGTTGAAGATGCCAGATTCGACCATAGGCATCCCTATCTTGAAAATGAATAAACCAACCGGTTCCATCTTCTAAGGCTACATAGGCTCCTTGATGGGGGCCATTTATTTCTGTATCCCCCTGATGTAATACAATCCGTTCTTCGTATGGGCCCCAAATCGATTTTGCACGGAGAACGGTCTGCCATCCGGGTTTAACACCACCAGCAGGCGCAAATATATAATAATAGCCATTACGCTTATAGAGTTTTGGCCCTTCAATAGTAGGTTGAGTTTGGGTTCCATCGAATATTACAACCCCATCACCAAGCAGTGCTGAAGCATCTTCTTTCATCTGGAAAAGTTGAAGTTTGCTTTTTATCCCACAACGGCTCTTCGCAAAAGCATGTACCAAATAAGCTGTACCATCATCATCCCAGAAAGGACAGGGGTCAATCCATCCTTGTACTGTATGTATACAATGAATAGGACTCCAAGGGCCATGAGGATGTTTAGCTCTTGTCATAAAGATGCCCTCATCGGGCATACTAAAAAAAATCCAGAACCAACCATCATGATAGCGCAAACTGGGAGCCCATACTCCATCTCCATGTCGGACAGGCCCATCATAATACAGGGGTAAACGGGGAATAGCATAGGAGACAAGATGCCAGTGTACAAGGTCATCCGATTCAAGAACAGGAAGTCCCGGGGTATGAACAAAACTACTTGCGGTTCCAAAAAAACGGTCTCCAACTCGAATAACATCAGGGTCAGAATAGTCTGCAAAAAGTATAGGATTTCTGTATTCAGTCGAAGAATACATAGGACTCCATAGTTCTTGAATATCCACAGAACCCATTATTAGCTCCTAAGGTATCATAGTTTTAAACGTTTTTTTTACATGCATCGCTAGTATACAGGGGTTATCATAAACCTATTATGATGCATTATTCCGGCTTTCTTTTTTACTTTACCGGGCACCTATATCGTAGTATTCCTAATTTTAAGCGTTATAATCCATCACCAAGCTCTAGCTGTATATGGTATAGTTATTCATATGAAAAGGCTCCCAACCTACACTAATCCTGTCTATCCAGGGTTTCACCCTGACCCATCGGTGATTCGGGTTGGGCATGATTTTTACATGGTCAATTCTACGTTTCATTATTATCCTGGGATTGTGATTTCCCACTCCAGGGATCTGGTACATTGGAACGCTATTGGACATGTTTGGACCCGCAATGATTGGCTAGATATACGGCATCTGCTAGATGGCAGGGGATTCTGGGCCCCAGACATTTCTTACCATAATGGTACTTTTTATATATTTGTTACGCTCAGACTTAACGAAATACAGAGCAATAGAGAACCATCTCAGATCATACGACGACAAATGATTGTCACAGCTTCCAATCCTGAAGGGCCCTATTCATACCCTCATTTTATTGATGTAGATGGAATCGATCCTTCTCATTTTGTTGATGACGACGGAAAACACTACATGCTCCTCAATCCAGCGGTCCGTCTCATTCCTTTAAATGATGACTGTTCTGCCATTACAGGTGAAATTAAAACCATCTGGGAAGGATCTGGCGGTCGTATCCCTGAGGGGCCGCATCTTTTTAAAAAGGATGGCTGGTATTACCTTATTACAGCTGAAGGCGGTACAGGCTACAACCATCAAATTGGATCAGGACGTTCCCGATCCCTTTATGGTCCTTATGAAAGTAATCCATACAATCCCATACTTAAACAGCAAGATCCTACCGCTCCGCTACAACGTTGCGGACATGGGAAATTTGTTGAGGCCCCAGATGGCTCTTGGTGGGTTTTATATCTTTGTGGTCGGCCGATCACCGCAACAATTAACGGTTTGGAAAACAACCGGTTTTGTATTTTAGGTCGTGAAACAGCCCTCGACCCTGTTTCCTGGACCGCTGAGGGCTGGCCAGTTATCAATGGGGGCAAAGGTCCCAGTCTAAGTAACCAGGTACCTCAATTACCATGGACACCTTCATCACCACATATTCGAGATGAATTTGATGACCAGGTACTCAATATCCAGTGGTATACCCCACGAAATCCAGATCCTTCGGCATACTCACTTGTCGATCGCCCAGGCTTTCTTCGCCTTTATTGTCGGAGTACACCATTAAACGAATTGGGAGCTCGGCCTATACTACAACGAGAAACAAGCCTTAATTCAGAAACCCGTTGTTGTATACATTTTACTCCACAAAATCCTGGGGAAACCGCAGGCATAACTGCATACTATGATACAAAAACCCACATTATTTGTGGAAGACGTCGCACCCTTTCTGGGTATTCTCTTGTTGTAGAAGATTACCGCGGAAGCTCCTATATTACTTACGCCGAATATCCTGAAGAAATGACCACCATTTCTCCTATCCTGTATCTCTGTCTTAAAACCAATTGCCTGGAACGACGTTTTTTCTATTCTTACGATGGAGAAACATGGATTGAATTAGCTACTATTTCTAATGCATATCATCTGTCTGATGAAGGATATACGGGCCCTTATACCAAACGTTTTACAGGATCTATGGTTGGGATGTTTGCTTATAACGGTGGAAACGCAAGTACAACATCGGTCGATTTTGATTGGTTTGAATATATACCAAAAGATATATGTTAATTAACGGAATAAATAAGCAGGGGATTACGGATCTTGAAAAACCATTACCAGTTTTCTATGAGTCACTCCTAAACCGAATGTCCTTTACGCTTGGTTGGAAACATGATATCGATTTTGATACATGGATAACCAGGGCCCTCGAAAAGGCACGGGATTTTATCATTCCCTGGGAAGACAAAACTCCCTTTGAAATGGAATTTCTTGAATCTGTAAATCGTGGCAAGTATACAACTCATAAAGTAGTTTTCAATATTACCAGTGACAGTAGAGTACTTGCATATGTACTTATTCCACACGGAACATCTCCTTTTCCGGCTGCCCTTTTACTCCACGATCATGGGAGCAAATTTGACATAGGGAAAGAAAAACTTGTTGAACCCTGGGGGGATACTGACAAGATTGATTCAAGCCGTCAGTGGGTAAATAGGTTGTATAGCGGACGATATATAGGGGATGAACTTGCGAAGCGTGGTTTTGTCGTTCTCAGTTTTGATGCTTTAGGATGAGGTGATCGTTCAATTAAAGGATGGAGTAATGAGAACCAACAAGCACTTGCTTCTAATTTAATGAATATGGGTGTATCTTATGCTGGAATCATTGCCCTCGAAGATCTTCGTGCAGCCCAATTTCTTGCAACATTACCGATGGTAGACCCCAAACGGATAGTCGCTCTCGGGTTTTCAATGGGCGCCTTTCGGGCCTGGCAGTGTGCAGCTCTTTCAGCAGATATTACAGCTGGGATATGTATAAACTGGATGGCTACCATGAAAGGGTTAATGGTTCCTGGGAACAATCAGCTTAAAGGGCAATCGGCCTTTACAATGCTGCATCCTTTCCTGGGACGCTATCTGGATTATCCCGATATTGCAGGGCTTGCAGCTCCAAAACCAATGTTATTCTACTCGGGCGAAATGGATACTCTTTTTCCTATTAACTCAGTCTTAGAAGCCTATGAAAAGTTACGAAATATTTACCGTACGATCGGTGCATCTGAACAACTCGAGACACGCATATGGCCAACAGGTCATGTATATGATCTTGAAAAACAGGAAGCCTCTTTCTCCTGGCTTCTTGAAAAATGGAAACAGTAAGTATAATAAAGGTTTTTATTATGCATGACGACTACCAATGGCCTGTTTCAGAGATTCCACTCTGGGATACCAGGTTTCTTAAAGAAGAACTTCAACGGGATATGCCTCCACTCCCGGAAGAACAGGTAGTAGATCGAAGTTCTGATCTAAAAATTCATGATCGATTTATATCTAATGTGCTCCGGCCTTCGATTTTTCCGATGATACCAGAAAATCCTTTACCTTTAGGTATACTTATTATTCCTGGTGGAGGCTACGAACGAGTCGTTATAGATAAGGAAGGCTTTGAAATTGGTGCATGGCTTAATAGTCATAGAATTAGTGCATTTATATTAAAATATCGCTTACCCTGTGAACGATATGAACAACCTCATGTAGTACCCTTTCTTGATGCTCATCGTGCGATGTTGTTGCTACGAAAGCATGCTAAAGCGTGGGGGAATCTAACAACCATAGGGATTATGGGATTTTCCGCGGGAGCACATATAGCGGCAGAACTGTGCACGCACTGGGACACCCCGATGCCTTCTGAACAGAGGGATTCCATTGATATTCCTAATATAAGACCTGATGTTGGTATTTTAATCTATCCAGTAATTTCTATGAAAATAGAGATTACTCATCCAGGATCTCGACGCCGCTTACTGGGACCCAATCCTTCACCTGCACTAGTAGATCAGCACTCAATAGAACTCCAGATTCGAGAGAATATGCCTCCTCTTTTTGTTGTTCACGCCCTGGATGATAAAGCTGTACCTGTCACAAACTCCCTTTTACTTTGCGAAGCATGCAGTAAGAAAGGCGTCGCTCTAGAAGCCCATATATTTCCTGAAGGAGGTCACGGTTTTGGACTTCGTACTAAACATGGACCTATATCAGCCTGGCCACATTTACTATTGCGCTGGTTGAATATCGAATAGAATAAATAACTTAGAATCTAAGGCTAGAAAGTAATCTTCTCTGTTAACATACTAAACATTCTTTAAACTTTGGCTTGACAGCAGATTTATAATAGCTTAATAATTATAGGCTTATATGTTCTTATATTCTATTCTATAGGATTTTATGTGCATGAGTTTATATGATATATTAGTAGAACAGTTTAAAAAAGACCCTAAATATATAAATAAAAATGTAGAACTTAAAAAATGGGTTATTATACAAAGGGCACAAAATTTTGACAAAGAATTATTAGACCTTCTCATACAAAACGATGTTCTGAAAAAGGAATTCTTTGTAAACATTCAAGGTATTTTAATTTTCAAACAAAACCTTTTTATCGATTTTTTAGAACAAAAAAACTATTTTAACAATAGTTATACTAAATATAAAAATAAAATTGGACTTACTATTGATGGTATGTATTTAAAACAGCGAAATGATATTGCTTTAATATGGCCATTTAAGGATTGTATTCTTGAAGGTGGTCAAACAAAAGAAGAGCAAAGCCGAAAAGAAATATTTTTTAATGAAATCTTAGCACAAGATGAAATTACTCAACTTTTAGAACCAAAAGTTTTAACTAATGCAAAACACTTCGATAAAAATGGTGAAAAGCTAGTAAAACAATTTAATCGAAATGAAGAAGGAATAATAACTGATAATCTAATAATAAAAGGAAATAATCTTTTAGCACTATATAGTATAAAAAAAGAATTTGCTGGCAAGGTAAAGCTTATTTATATAGATCCTCCATATAATACAGGTAATGATGAGTTTAAGTACAACGACAACTTTAATAGATCAACATGGCTTACCTTTATGAAGAATCGTTTTGAGATCGCTAAAGAATTACTTAGCAATGACGGATCTATATTTGTACAATGTGATGACAATGAACAAGCTTATCTGAAAGTTTTAATGGATGAAGTATTTGGTACAGACAACTATCGAGAAACAATAGTTGTTAAAACTAGTACTCCAAGTGGTGTCAATGCAATAAATGTTAAAAGAGGTGAAAGACTTTTTAAGGTAAAAGAATATATTTTATTTTATTCTAAAACACCAACATTTCGCTTTAATCCGATCTATATAAAATCTGATTTTAATCCTAACTATAGATATGAAGTAATAAAGAGAGATGATAGATATATTATTAAAGATTTAAAAAAACAATATAAAAATAATATAGAATTAGAAGCATATGCTCTTAAAAATTATGATAAAATATATTCTCTAGAAAAAAAATAATAAAAAAGCTGGAGATAAGATAAAAATGGAAATAGAAAAATCAAAAAACAATAAAGAAGTCATTGAATATATTAATTCTAAAGGTCAACTAGTTTTAATTTATAATGGCGGTGTATTAGTGCCTTTAAAAGAGAGAGTTATAATAGATGATAATCAAGTATATTTTGGAACATTAATATCAGATTTGTGGGATGATGATATATTTCAAACAAATCAAACCGAAGGTGGAGTAAGGCTACCCAGCGGGAAGAAACCGGAAAAATTAATAAAAAGAATTATTGAATTAACAACAAAAGAGAATGATCTTGTTTTAGATTATCACTTAGGTAGTGGAACAACAGCAGCCGTTGCACATAAAATGAAAAGAAGATATATAGGTATTGAACAGCTAGATTATGGTGAGAATGATAGTGTTGTAAGATTAAATAAAGTTATACAAGGCGACCAAACAGGAATATCCAAAAATATCAACTGGAATGGTGGCGGTTCATTTATTTATTTTGAGTTAAAAAAACAGAATGAAGATTTTATTGATAAAATAATAAATGCAAAAAGTGCATATGAACTAGAAAATATTTTAGATGATATAAAAATGAAAGCTTTTCTTAAATATAGTATTGACTTAAAATTATTAATTGAAGAATTAGACCAGTTTAAAAAGCTTGTTTTTATAGATCAAAAAAAACTACTATTCGAATTATTAGATAAAAACCAATTATATGTTAATCTTTCATCTTTAATGGATGCTGATTACAATATCAGTGAATACGATAAATATATTACAATGAATTTTTATAATTTAAGTGATAATTATGACAAGTTATATTGAAGATAGATTATTTGGCTCTTCGCTAAAACGTGTGGGTAGGCAATAATAAGCTACTATGAAAGATTATGAATTATTTCAGGCTGCTCTCAGCCTTGGGAACGAATGGTTTGTAGTACAGAGTGATTTCAATCAAACTGAAAAAAGGCTTGATATTTACCTTGATTTTGAACGGGGTTCTCAATTTGAATGTCCCGTTTGCCACGAGCTGTGCGGTGCATACGATACAAAAGAATTAGTATGGCAGCATCTCAATTTTTTTCAATATAAAACCTATTTGCATGCATGGGTACCTTGGGTCTCGTGTAAAAAACATGGGGTGAAACAAATCCAGGTTCCCTGGGCTCGCGAACGATCCGGGTTTACCCTGCTCTTTGAAGCAATGATCATGGCTCTGGTTGATGAGATGCCAGTAAAAGCAATTGCCGATATGGTAGGGATAGAGGATACACGGCTTTGGCGAATCATAGAGTATTACGTGAACAAAGCCCTGGAACAATCAGATCTGTCACAGGTCCGTCGAGTAGGAGTGGATGAGACTTCCAGTCGAAAGGGACATAAGTATGTCAGTCTGTTTGTAGACCTTGATACGAACAAAGTCATATTTGTAACGAAAGGAAAGGATTCTCTTACACTACAAGCATTTAAAGAACATCTTGTCACATACGGAGGGGTTCCCGATGCCATTACAGACTTTTCCTGTGACTTATCCCCTGCTTTTATAAACGGTATAGAAACACTGTTTCCCAAAGCCCAAATAACCTTTGATAAATTTCATGTAATGAAACTATTAAACCAGGCTGTGGATGAAACTCGTCGGAGAGAACAGATAGAAGAAAAGGATTTAACAAAGACTCGATATATTTGGCTTAAAAATCCCGAAAACCTCACTAAAAAACAAAAAGAAAAATTACAGTCTCTATCTTCATTACAATTAAAAACCGGTCGTGCTTACAGAATGAAATTAGTCTTTCAACACATATTTAAGCCAGGACCTGTTTCATTCAATCGAGAAGAAGCTCTTAAAAAATGGTATGCATGGGCAGTTCGATCCCGAATAGAACCGATGGTAGAATTTGCAAGAACCTTAAAACGGCATTGGAATGGTATTGTTCGTTGGTTTACCAGCCATATAACGAATGCAATTTTAGAAGGACTTAATAGTTTAGTCCAGGCTGCAAAAGCCCGGGCAAGGGGTTTTCGATCCCTTGATTATTTTAAGCTTATTATTTACCGGGTCGCTGGTAAACTGGGGTACTTACCCATATAAAATAGCGAAGAACCTATATAAATACGATCTATCTGAATTTAGAAAAGATAAATATTCTAAAGAAATTACTCTAATTCGTTCTTTGTATAATGAACAAAACAGAATTATTCAAGCTTTGATATTAAATTTATATCGTCAAAAATTAGCAGCTATTCATAATATCAATTTAAAACCAGTTATTTTATTTAAAGCAAAAAAACTATTAAAGAATCTGAACAGAATAAAGAAAATTTTCATAAACTTATAGACATTTTATCTGTTCCTATGATTGATTATATTAAACAAACTTCAACCGTATCTATTGTACAAAAAGCTTTTGCCTTTTTTGATAAAAATGATATTTCATTAGAAACAATTGTCAAATGCATACAATCCAATTTTAAACCAGAAAACTGCTTAAGTGCAAATAATGATAACGAAGCAGAGCGCAATCAAATCTTACTTAACACATTAGAAGATGAAAATAATCCAATCCGTGCAATCTTTGCAGTCCAGAAACTCAATGAAGGTTGGGATGTTTTAAACCTTTTTGATATAGTTCGCCTTTATGAGGATAGGGATGGAAAGAATGGGAAACCAGGAAAAACAACCATTTCGGAAGCTCAGTTAATTGGCCGCGGGGCAAGGTACTACCCATTTTCTATTCACGAAAGACAAGACAAATACATTCGCAAATATGATAACGATCCTGCGAGTGATTTAAAAATATTAGAAGAGCTATACTATCATACAAGAGAAGATAGTCGTTATATTTCTGAATTAAAAAGAGCACTTATAGAAACGGGCATATATGAAGATGAATCAGACTATATTGTAAAAAAACTTACATTAAAACAAATATTTAAAGACTCAGATTTTTATAAAAATGGCCGTGTCTTTTTTAACAAGAAAGAGATAAAAAAATATAAAGACTTACATACTTTACTTGACCTAGGGTTAGGTAAAGTAAACTACCAGCATATTCTATCGTCTGGTATAGGAAAAACAACAACGATTTTTTCTGACTCAGAACCATTACAAAACAATGAAGTTATATTGAAAGGAAAAGATATAAAATTAATAGAAATTCCACAGCATATTATTCGGTATGCTTTAATTCTAAACCCATTTTTTTTATTTTGATAATTTATTACATTATTTCCCTGATGTAGGATCTCTTTCCAACTTTATCAACAAACAGGAATATTTAGCAGGATTAGAAATTACCTTTCGCGGTACAGAATCACGGTTACATCAAATCACTCCTTCTGACTATTTGCAAGCTATAAATAGACTTTTACAAAAGATTGAAACTACTTTAAAAAGTAATCTGATCGAATATGAAGGTTCAGATTATATATTTGACTATATACATAATGTATTCAAGGATAAAGAAATTAAGATATCCCTGAACGATGAACGAGCAAATGGACAAGAAGCACTAGTGAATAGTGCACCATGGTATGTATACAATGCTAATTATGGAACATCTGAAGAAAAAAAATTTATAGATCTTTTCTCAAGATGCTATAACGCTCTGTCAAACAAGTATGATGCTATTTATCTCATTCGAAATGAAAGGGAAATAAAAATTTATGATAACATTGGCAGAGCTTTTGAACCAGACTTTTTACTTTTTTGCAAACAACGTGAAGGCGAACGAATGACACTGCAAATATTTATAGAATCAAAAGGACAACATTTATTAGAACATGATAAATGGAAAGCTGATTTTTTAAATGAAATAAGAAAAAAACATTATATTATAAAAACTAACACAGAAACCTATGTCATAACAGCTCTTCCGTTTTATAATTATAACAACGAACATGAATTTAAACGACTTTTCGAAGTATTATAATTTCCCTTCATAATAATACAATCGTTCAAGGTCCTCTTCTTTAAGACCTTTCAGACGTTTGAGTTCTTCTATGATAATGGGGTCCTCACTTGTCTGATAGGGTATTTTACCAGATTTTGCAAGAGCTTTATTAATAACGAGTTGATTTTTTTGAGCCAAACCTTGGATACGAGCAGCAAGATTAATCCCATAACCAATATAGTCTCGATATTTTAGTTGAGAAGCTTCAGCAGATATTTCATATTTATAAAGCGTTTCTGAAACAAGCGCACCGCCAAGACCAAGCTGAGGATATTCACAAAACAAATCTGTTTCCAAAAATTCAATATAGGTATCGAAAACTGCAAGAGCTTCCTGTATTGTAGCTTCATTAGTTTCATCCCAGATAATAAGGGCGCCATCTCCGAGAAGTTTATAATAGGAACAGCCATAACCAAATTGATTTACACAGGATAGAAAATTAGATGTAAATTCCTTAATCAGTTTAAAAACAGTTCCCTCGTCATGATCTCTGAGAAACCCACTAAAGTTGCGAATATCTGTACAAAGGACAAGGGCGGCAGGCTTCTTTTCATCAAGATAATCATTATGAAAGATATCTACCGGCATTTTTTTAAGCCCCTGTAGAGCTGATGTATCAAGCTCTACATTGGGGTTGTATGGTCGAACTTCAGGCTTTTCTATTCCAAAAACCTCCCCGATTATACGCTGTAATTCCTCATCGGGAGGTAAAGCCATAAGCTTTTGTCGATACAGAGTCTTAGGTATATCACTATGAATATCTGCAATCACCAACGTTTGGTCTTCTTCTAAAACCAACATAATTTGATGATCTTGATTAAATTCGTCTTTTTTATTTGGATCCTTTACAATCCATCTAGAAGGATAAATATTAACAATCATACACTTCTACTGTATCATAAGATTTCTGTCTGTGCGAGTATTTTTTATATATTGTAATGTATATTAATCAATATCGCCGCTGCTTTAACAACTCGTCGAGCACTTCGTCAGTTTCGGCGGTTATGGTATAGTGACCTACCTTCCGGCCTGGACGGGCTTCTTTACCGTAGCTGTGATAGTGGGCCCCCGGAATGGCCAGAATCGCTTCCATTTCGGGCATGGTTCCGATGCAATTTATCATGGCTGCCGCTCCCCGGAGGACAGTGGCCCCCAGGGGAAGCCCCAAGATGGCCCGGAGGTGATTCTCGAACTGGCTTGTAACAGCCCCTTCGATGGTCCAGTGGCCCGAGTTATGAACCCGAGGGGCGGTTTCGTTTGCCATAAGCCCCTGGGGAGTATCAAAGAGTTCCAATGCTAAGACCCCGACATAATCGAGGCGATCCAGAATTTTCCGGGCACAGGTTTCTGCCTCTGCCTGACGGCGGTCATTTCGGCGCGGCCGGGACAGGCGCAGGATACCCTCCCGATGAACATTTTCAGTCACGGGATAAAAGGCTTCTTCTCCGGTGCTGCTCCGCACCGCTATGATTGAAACTTCCCGGGTAAAATCAACAAAGGCTTCGAGGATGGCACTGCGCCCCTGAATCTGTTCCCAGGCGATTTTACAATCTTCTGCCCTGCGGATCACCACCTGGCCCTTACCGTCATATCCCATAGTCCTGGTTTTCAGTACCGCCGGAAAACCAATGCTTTGAACTGCCTGTTCCAGGTCGGCCAGGCTTTCTATCGCCGCAAAGGCCGGAGTGGGTATTCCCAGTTCAGTAAAGAGCTGCTTTTCAGCAAGCCGGTCCCGGGAGGTAGCCAGGGCTTTCGCAGGGGGATAGACCAACTGCTGCCGTTCTTCCAGAAAATGGACTGCCTGGACCGGTACATTTTCAAACTCGTAGGTGATAATATCCGCCCAGGCGGCCAGTTCTTCCAGTTTTGCCACATCGTCGTAGGGGCCCCGCACCTGGCGGGCCACCACCCCAGCGCAGGCATCGGGAGCGGGGTCAAGGAATGCCACCTCGAGTCCCAGCGGGTGGCCCGCCAGCGCCAGCATGCGGGCAAGCTGGCCGCCGCCCAGAATGCCGATGCGGCGAAGCTCGCGGCCTTGGCGGGCTGCGGTGCGGGGCCCTGCAACCTGAGGGCTCTGGGCTGAAACGAATTGGGCTGCGGTGCGAGATACTGGGACAGCCTTCGATGTAACTGCGTTGTGTTCGCTCATAGGGCCTCCCGGGGATCCGGATGGGAAAGGACCTGTTCGGTTTGCTTGGTCCGATAAGCCTTAAGCCGTTGGCGAATTTCAGGATATTTATTTGCCAGAATGCTGGCCGCCAGCAAGGCCCCGTTAATGGCACCGGCTTTGCCAATCGCCAGGGTGCCTACGGGTATCCCCGCCGGCATCTGTACAATAGATAGCAGCGAATCCAGGCCGTTCAAAGCCTTGGATTGGACCGGTACGCCCAACACCGGAAGGGAAGTCTTTGCGGCGGTCATACCGGGCAGGTGAGCCGCCCCGCCTGCACCGGCGATGATGACCTCAATCCCCCGGCTTTCTGCCTGTTCTGCATAGGTAAAAAGTTTGTCCGGCGTCCGATGGGCCGAAACAACCTCTACTTCATAGGGTATTCCCAATTCATCCAGGATGGCCGCCCCGTGGCTCATGGTTTCCCAATCGGAGGTGGACCCCATAATCATACCGACCAATATATGCATACACCGGCTCCTTATCCGCTGCCAGTTTTATAGTATAAATCGCCCATTCTCGCAATGACCGTTCATCAATCTGGCCTTTTACCCGATTTCCCCTGGTTAAATCGTTGTTCAAATTCGCTCGGAGTTTCCCCCGTCTCTTCCTTAAATACCCGGTTAAAGGTGCTTTTAGCAGAAAATCCTGCTTCATAGGCTACTTCCAGAATCGTTTTTTGTTTCAAAGCTCCCCGCAAGACTTCCTGTTGAAAATATGCAATGCGGTACTGGTTCAATAACTTTCTGAAGGGCTTAGCAAGACTGCGGTTTACTGCCATAGACAGCCGGTTAGGGTGCACCCCAAGGGTTCTGGCTAATCGAGCTTCAGAAAGATTTGGATTTTTAAACATACCTCCATCTAGTTTTTCGATAGCCCTTTCTAGCAATTCCCTGCATTGGTCATCGGTCGCCAGGTTTTGTCCTTTACAGCTAAGTGGAATACCTCCTGCTTCAAGACTGGCGGGGGCCAGAAGAACAAGAAAAGAGATGGCATAGATAAGTAGAGACATAATCACCGCTAATATAATAAAGGGAGTTGTATTGCCCTGGACTAACTTTGCTGTGGCTCCCGGATATAAGGCGACAATACAAAAAACTATCAGAACGAGGAATGGGATAATTGCTAGAACCCGTATCCAAACACGATGCACCGTAGATAGATGGAAGCTTTTTGGCCCAAAGGCGAGCCATAGGGTGCACATTACATAGCCCAGATTGATGATGACCTTCAGGCCATTCAGACCAAGCATCCAGAAGGGTGGATAACCATCAAACACAAGTTCTACCAGATACTGATACGACAATTCAGGAAGGGTTGCGACAATCAGACTGATGAGGAGGGTCCCTCCTATATAGGGGATGAAATGTAATATTGATATGCGGGATTGGTTAGTCTGGCTTAAGGATTGTACAGTCCAGAATAACAGGGGACCAAACAAAAAGGGCAAGGTAGTGGTTAATGGCCAGAGCCAGGGGTGAGATTGCATGATATCCTTGTTCCAGGTAGGGATTGTCCCGAGTCTTAACGAAAAGGTAAGAATAAGCAAAGCAAGAGGAACATTACCGGCGTGGCGAAATCGTAACGTAATAAGTAAAAGCAACAACATTCCCTGTATTGCTCCCGGAAGAGCAAAAAGTAGGAGTAGGCTCATATAAAAAACATAGCATATTCCGCCCTAAATTTTTAGTCCTATATTGCATTTTAAGACGACAAACCAGTAGCAGCCGGCCATTAGTATTAGTAAGAAGAGCAAAAGAACATAAGGAGGATCATTCCATGAAAGCATCTGTATTGGTAATTGCTGCCCTCGGAGCTGTATATGTACTCAGTTGTACTGGAACACCCACGTCGGCTTCTTTTACTATTTCTACAGCTACTACAAAGCAAAATCAGGACCAAACCAAACCAGCACAACCAGCCCAAACAGGACCAAGCGAAAAAGATGGGATCATTACCTTTAACCAGGGTGGGCAATTGCCTAAAGGCTTGACCATGCCAGCGGAAACTTATCTAAAGGAAGGAGAAGTCTTTGTACCGGCCTATGCTCCGGACCGGTTTGAAGGCAACTGGGGAATCGGGAAAATACTTACCCCTGCCTCCGCAAAGACAAAGGGAGAAGCGGAGGTACTTCAGTTCTATGATAATAAGTCATTTTGGATTTCTGCCAACTGGGTAATTACCAAAAGCAGACCCGCTGTAGCGGAGGAACTACAGGAGGGGATGCTCGTGCTCTGTGGTAAAATTGATGATGCTGGCCGTAGATCCTATGATACATGGTTTTTAGGAGTCATTAAAAGTACCGATACCCTCTATAAAAATGAAGTACGGCTCGAAAGATATCCCCATGATGCCAAAGCTGTCCAATTTAGCAAAAAGGTGAGCGATATTCGGATTATCATTGAACCGGTTCTGAAATTTAAAAAGGTGGGATCTAATTACATGAAACTGCCCTAACATGACTTCCTGGCATTCCAGCGTCGACAGCAAAGCCAGGCGCTACAGCTATCTCGCTGGAATGCCAGCGGCTACCATAATTAGGTGCCGTATTTGGCCAGGTAGGGTTCTACCACGTCATTTTTCTGGGCACCGGTACCATCATAGGTGATGGAAAGGACCGGGACCCCGGTCAGGTTCTCGATGGCCTTGCTCATTCCTTCGGTAACAAGGGATGCACAGCAGAAGGCAGGGGCTGCCTGTACAAAGAGGGCTAGGTCCGGGTGTTCATCCAGAATCTTAAGCAGTTTGAGGGCATTGTCATAGTTTTCTCCGGACATTTCCGGCCGGATGCCAAAGTACCGGTAGGCGTCCTGCCGCCGTCGATTGGTCCAGGGCCCTTCGCTCAGGGCAAGGCCGGTTTGCCGTTCCAGGGATTTTTCTACTGATGCGATGGCCATCATCACGGCCCGGTATCCGAGCCAGGGGCCGTAACGCCGCTCGATGAGCAGGCGATCAAAGAAGGCGTCCACCGTGGCTTTCAGGTATTCCACATAGGAGGTAGTTACCACCTCGCCGCCGGCCCGTTCGATGGACCGGATTAAGTCCTGGTTAAAGATATCGTTGTCCCGGACATAAAAGTCTCCGAAGAGGGCAACCTTGGGGCGCTTTCCCTCTTTGCGGGGAATAAAACTCAGGCCCGCCGCAATATCCTTAATCACGGGAACCATGGGCTGTCGTTTTTCCAGGGTAGTGGCGCACTTCTCTAATGCTGAGGCGATAAAGGCATCGGTAGCCCCCGGCAAGGTCTCGTAGGGCCGAATCCGGGTCCCAATTTTCCGCAAGAGGCCCCCCAGGGCATAAGCATAGTAAGCATCCAGGGTCATCCGGGCAGATACATCCATAAAGGTCAGGTCTCCTGTAAAGACCTGAACCGCTTCCATACCCTTGCCTGCTTTACGGAGTATCGATTCAATCTGGAGAGGATAGAGGGGAATATTGCAGGGCCAGAGGGCCTTTACCATCCAGAGCACCGTATTCTGAGGATCGAGCTTGCGGGTCTCGATATACTTCATCACCTCATAGGCAATGACACTGACGGGAATACATTGACCCGAATTATGGGTCATGGCGTGCTGAATATACTCACTCTTTTCTTCGAGCACATGGGCATCGATACCGTGGCCCCGGAGGGCTGCGGCGAGAAGTTCCACCACCAGGGGGTCCCAGTTGGGGAGGAGGACCGTCTTATTCCGCGGGAAGGGGATTTTTTCTGCTTTTGGTTTACTGCTGGTCTGACCGCCAGGAATCGGGGCTGGCTGGATGACCGCCGGGCCAGTGTGTAACGAGGTGGACTGTACCGAATGGAAATGGTTCCTGAAAGCCCGGACAGCTGCCTCAATGCGGGTCTCATAGCCCACCGCCGAGTCATGTTCATCAATCTGAAGAATAAGATAGGGCTTTCGGGCCTTGTCCAAGATTTCCTTAAAGGTCTCTATGGCAAATGAATCGGGGCCACACTTAAAGGATGTTACCAGTACAGGATACATGGTGGACTTCGTCCGGCAATAGAGGGCCGTTTCGATAACCCGGGAGGCATAGTACCAGTGATAGGCCTGGAGCAGGGCATCATGATGATGGATCTCTGGGGAGGGGAACATATCATGGAAAAACACCTTAAGGCCATGTTGGGCAAACATATCCGGGATACCCTTGTTCAGGCCCCTGCTCAGAGCGGTATAGGGTCTTCCGGTCAGTATGATGGCAAACTCGTCTGTTTCGGGCCGTACCCGCTGATATAAATCGACCAGAGCTTTGTTGTAAGCGGCTTTTATCGCCTTTATCTGGCGATAGAGCCGTTCCAGCACCGAGGGGACCGGTACATCGATACCCCGGCCTGCAAGGATGGGCCGCAGCATTTCCCGCAGTTCAAAAATTGCCTCGCTGTCGTTCCCGAAACTTGAATATATGAGGGGCTTTAGTATCCGATTTCCCTGATCGGTGGCCACACTGACCAGGGTCGGGGTGTACTGGGAATAGTTACAGTAAAAGAAACGACGTTCCTCAGCCTCTGGGACAGTTTCCCCATGCCGGGGAGCTTCGAGATAAATCGGGAGGAACACATAATCAGCCTTTTCCAGGAGACCCTGCACCTGACCATGAATCATCGAGATGGGGGCGCAGAAATCTGCCCCGGCGATACGCTTTCCCGTTCCGATGGAAGCACTGGTATCTTCCCCCATCACCACCGTGAACCCCAGGGACTGGAAAAAGTACTGCCAGAGGCGGCTGTCTTCCTGCATATACAAAGCCCGGGGAATACCAATCCGGATTGATGAAAGGGCAGACTGACCTGTGGCCTGACTGGAGTTTTGGGCGGTATCTTTCTCAGCGGGAACCCTGATTTTCAGCACCGAATCCGCCGCCTGGTGCAGGGCATCATTAAAGAGGTCGATGGTACTGGTAGAAAAGTTCACCACCGCGTTGGAAAGACGACCGGTGAGGCTTTGCTTACCCTGCCCGTTCTGCCCCTGATTGTGACGCGATACGGATTGCACCGCCTGTTCCAGAAGGTGCCGCCGTTCCCGCAAAAGGTCAAAACCGGACTTATTCTTGGAGACAAAGGTCCGATCCCCGGCCCCGCGGCCGCAGAGGTAGCCATAGACAATTTCTTCGCCCTGAACAGTAATAATGTGAAGCTTGCAGTTATTGGTACAACCGTTACAGACATCGTTCCGTTGGGCAATGGTTTCCCGGGAAAGCCCAAGGCCCCGGAATTTGGTGCCCGCGGCGTCCGCAGCGCCGGTAGCGGTCACAGTAGTGGCGACGGACGCAGAGTCGGCGGCGGGCACGGTAACGGCTGCGGCGCTGGCGGCCGAGGCGCTGGAGGCAGGCACGGCGGAAAGCGTGGCCGCGGCGCCGACAGTTTTTGCCTGCGCGGCCTGGTCGTCCAGGGTTTGCAGGACCGCACCCATGGCACCCGTCAGGTGACAGTAGGGAGAGACCGCGATGGACCGCTTCAGTCGTTCCTCAAAGGCGGCCACCAGAGCTTTGTTTTTGGCGGTGGCCCCCTGGAACACCACATGGGAACCGATGGAACCTTCCATGGCCACCTTGGAAAGGTAGTTATCGGCTACCGAAAAGAGGGTTGCCACCAGGAGTTCTTCTACCGCGTAACCTTCGTTCTGGTAGTTATTGAGGTCCCGCTCCATAAACACGGTACACCGGTCACTGGTAGCCGGTGCGGGATGTCCCAGGGCCCTGAGGGCATAGTCCCTGATGGGAACTCCGAGTTTCACCGCCTGTTCTTCTATAAAACTTCCCGTCCCTGCGGCACAGACCGTATTCATCTGGCTGAAAACGACAACCCCATCCTTAAGGACCGTAAACTTGGAATCCTGGCCGCCGATCTCGATAATGGTATCGACCTGGGGATCCAGTTCCACCGCCGCCCGGGCATGGGCGGTAATTTCGTCGATAACACCGTCGGCTCCGATAATGGCGCCGATCAGCTTTCGCCCCGATCCGGTCGTTGCACAGGCACGGACATCAAGGTTTACCCCTTCCTGGGCTTCTATAGCTTCCATGGCCTCTAAAAGTCCCTGCACCGCCCGAATCGGGTCCCCGGCGGTCCTGGTATAAAGCCCTGCCAGCATATTTCGGTTTTCATCGAGCAGGGCCGCCTTGGTGCTGGTGGAACCAATATCTATGCCCAGGTATACCGGCACTGTTCCCTGCGAAAGGGGGACATAGAGATCAATTTCGACCGGGTTTCGTTCACCCAGCCGGGTGGTTACCTGGTTGTAGCTTTTATAGGAACTAAAGTCCGGATAGTTTGCATTGTTCTTTTCCAAAGGTTGATGCACATAACGCCGTCGTTCTTCCTGTTTGCCCAGGATCTCTGCAGCAGATCTGGGCGGACGGGGGGTATCTTCGTTGCCAGCAACCTGCAGAGCCCGCTGAACCGCCCCGATGGCACCATAGAGGGCCGCCGATTCATCAACCATAATCTCAGCCCCTGCAAGGGCCGACAGGTGCTGTACAACCCGACGGTTCAGGGCAACCCCGCCTACCATGACGGTGGGGCTTGCAAGCTGTTCCGCGGGGAACAGGGTATCCGCAATGTTGCGGGCCAGTCCTGCACAGAGACCGTCAGAAATTTCCGAGAGGGCCCAGCCTTCCTGCTGAGCATGGATAAGGTCAGTTTTAGCAAACACAGAACAGCGGCTTGCGATGCGGGGTGTCTGGGGCCCCGACTGGGCGGCTAGTTCTGCAAGCCGGCCTGCAGACTCAATCGCAAGCCGCACCGCCTGCTGGTCGAGGAAACTTCCAGTCCCCGCCGCACAGGTGGAGTTGGCCTTCATTTTCCGGTATGAACCATCATCATTAAAGATGATACGGGCAAATTTTTCCGAACCCACAAGGAGTATGTTTTTCACATCGGGGTAACGCCGTTTAACCCCATCGATAAAGCAGATTTTGTTCTCAAACCGATGGTCTGCCAGCACAAAATAGGGGGTGCTGGAGGTTGCACTCACCAGCGAAAAGGTTTGATAGGGACAATTCTGCAGGTACTGCTGAATTACCCCATAGGGATTTCCCTTGTGATAGGCATACAGTAAATCAAGGATCTGCAAATCCGCGTCCAACACAACGATTTTTACTGTGGTAGAACCGCAGTCGATACCTAAGAAGGGATACTTCGTATTCATAATAGCTCTATCTTATCGAGAAGCCTTGCAGGGGGTCAATATGACACTAAGACAACAACAGTCAAGTTTATTAAGGGACCCACTAAAAAATACAATTTTTAGAAGCGTTATTAAATCGTATCCCCCCATCTATAGATGTACTCATATTACAACAGTTTAAAGCCTATCTAAGCCTTTGAGGCTTGAGTGCCTCTTCCAGAACCTACAGCTTCGTTCATCTAGGTCAGCCTTCTTATCCGCTTCATACCGCTCCACCCACTTACGTACTGTCATAGTCGTGGGGCTATACTTCCTTTCTGTAGATTCAATACCCTTCTCTAAAGCTTCATGGACCATCTTGAGTTGTTACTCAACCAGTCTTTCCATTTCTTGATACATTCGTACTACTTATACTTTAGTTCTATCACTTGGAACCCTTCTCTTATGGTAATTCATATAATAGTATTTTTCCAAGCTTCGTTGGAGGCGCGTAGATCAAGGGGGTGCTATTATTTAGGAGCAGGAACCTTCACCAGAGGATCTTATATTGAGCTCATATCAAAGACACAGTGTACTAAACTTAATCACCCCTGTAATAAAGGCAAACCAAATGTAGCGATCACAATCCGTATTTCAGAATGAATACACAAAAGGAGGTTTATCAACTTAGTAGTAAGCATCCTGGATAATTTAGGAAAAGGGCAGTAAAAGCTGCTTTCAAGACGAATCGAAAAGAAAAATCTAAAAAATATTCTTCTTCTCGTACCGCTAACCAGAGCCCGAACTTACTTATTTGAACAACTTCCACTGGAGAAGTGACGATTCCAGGCATTGACTATTTCCTCTATTACTCAAAATATGAAACTATAGCTTCCAGGAGCCGGCTGTCTGGAACACGGGAATCGGTGGCAAAGTGACTCAAGCCATCGATACGGATCAGGTCTGTTTCTACCGCCCGTTGTTGGATAAAGCGGGCATTATAAGTACTCTCGACCACCCTATCATGGACGGGCTGTATAATCCGGGTGGGCGGTAAGGGTATAGCGGTCTGTTTCTGTGCCCAGATGTTCCAGCGCACCAGTTCATCAAACCAATGGACCGGAAAGACCCGGAGCCCCAGAGGTGACTTTGCAAAGGCCCGGGTTTTCTGTACAAAGGGACCTAGTACCCAGCGGCCAAGACGGGCCATATGCCACCAGACAGGACGGATGAGAGGTGCATAGAACACCATACGGGTAAATCGGTTGGGATAACGGATAGAGTAGTCAACAAGAGCCAGGGCTCCAGTACTGTGACCAAAGGCAATAAGGGGTTCGGGAAGTTCATCAGAGAACAGGGGGAGTACCTGGTCAAGTACGGTTTGTACCATATCGCCGTAATCTGAAAAGGTCGTCACGTCTCCCCGCGGGCCTGTCGAAAGCCCATGACCAGGAAGGTCAACCAAAACCACCGCCCAGTTGCGGTTGAGCAGAGCCCCTGCAACGCCGGTCATGTAACTTGAATCGTTGGCATAACCATGGAACAGCAACGCTGTCCCCCGGGGATATTCTGTAGTTTTATAAAGAACCTGGATAAAAAGCTGTACATCCGCGGACCGCTGGGGTGCTTCCCGGAAAGGAACCCAGCCCAGGCGATAGACCAGGGCCCCCGCCCTGCCGGTCCCACCCGCGTCAAGATCATCGTCTGAATTGTCGCCAGAGGAGCTACCAGACTGTCCCCCTCCATCTCCTGAAGCTTCTGCACAGAACCTGCAGGTTTTGAAGATATTTTCCAGGAGCGAACGGCCATAATCCGCCAGGGGAGAGATTCTATCATAATTGATGTCCTCGCCGCCTGCTTCAGCGGTAACCCCCGTTGTGCCGGAGATCCCGCTAAGCCCCGGTGGTCCGCTTTCCCGGGACAATTGGGGAACCTCATTCCAGAGGGAGACCCGATATGCATTGGTTTCATCAACAAGAGGTTTTGTATTTGCACATGCTGTTATAAATATAAAACAGAACCATATCCCATAAACAACTTTGTTTTGCCACCTATGTTGTTTAAGATAATTATTGTTTAGAAACACACAGTTACACCTACTTATAATTACTATACCGATTTTTAAGATAAATCTCTGTTATGAGGGTCCTTCAAAGGATCAATAAATATGAAAGACCCTGTGTTTTTTATAATTGTTTCCCTCTTATTCGATTTTTTCTAAGGGAATACGAATTACCGAATAGTAATAAGACGCCCCAGCAATTTCTATCAAATTTTTAAAGAGTTCATCATTATTGGTAATTCTACCAAGTCTCCACGTGGCAAAACGATATTGATCCTGACTCATTTTTTCATGCATTTGCCATCCATCAGGGTAAAATACTAAAGTGCCTATAGTCAAATCTGCTTTTTCTACTTTTCTTGTTAAAATAACCTTACTCGTCCATCCCTTAACACCATCTTCTATAAAAAGAACTTCTGCCTGATTTTTTGTTTCCTTGGAAGCAGGGGTAATCACCCTCGCTAAATAGAATCTTCCATTATTAGATTGATCTTGAGGACTTAAACATAAAACCTCATCTTTTTTAAAATCCATAACTTCAGATGAAGAAGCTGTTGCAGCGGCCCCAGACAAATTCGGACCTGGAATATTTACTGAAACACCAGGAACTGGCATACTACCACAACTATCTAGTAATATTATAATTATTAACAAACCCGTGAGAAGTACACTTCTTTTCATAGCAACACTCCTTTATCAGAATAAGAATGATAATTTGCCTCAGGATCATATGATTCATAACCATGTACCACATGATTCGAGGTTTACCTTTATAAGTATATTGCTAATATTAAAGAAATCTAGAGAAAATAATTCCTTTTTTTTAAAACCCTTCTAAAGTACAGTTAATACCAGCATTACGTTTGTTCACAGCTTGTACTAAGCATTAAATTATAGTATATTGTTTAAGGGATCATTATTATGAGAATAAATAATAATAACTTTCAGCGGAATGCCAATATCTCAATGGTCGCCCAGACCATTTGGCGAAAACCTGGCATCAGCCGCATTGAGATAGCCCGAGAACTCAAGCTGTATCGTTCAACTGTAACTAACATTATCCAGACACTTATCGATGCCCAGGTAGTCTATGAAGCCGAAGAAGGAGAAGTTACGAGTCAGGGTGGTAGGCGCCCTATACTACTTAGAATTAATGAGCACATGGGATGTGTATTAGGCTTAGAACTACAGATTGATAGGTTCCGTGCGGTAGTTGTAGATGTCTATGGTACCACGTTGCATCAGATAGAAGGTCCCGTACAAAATAAAGATTTTCCCTTAGCCTTTAGTGAAGTAGTGGAACGGATGCGGCCGGTGGTAGAGAGCACTCGACTCCCCCTTTTAGGGATCTGTGCTGGCCTTCCAGGCATTGTTAACCCCGATGAATGCATCATTCTCAAGTCAGACCCTTTCAAATTGGAAAATTACCACTTCGGAAAGGAAGTCGGTTGTACCTATCCGGTACCGGTACTCATCGAGAATGATGCCAATTGCTGTGCCTGGGAAGCTCTGGCCCGGTATCGAGACCCACCATTACAGGACTTTCTCTGTGTATTGATAGAACATCATGGATACAATACGACCACCGGTCTTGGTCCTGGCATGGGAGTAGGTATGGCCTTGGTTCTTGGCGGAAAGCTCCATTATGGGAAACGCTATGCCGCAGGAGAGTTTACCAGTGTACTCTGGCGACCCGGCGACGGCAGCCAGTTTGGAATGAATTTTCAGGAAATGGCCCGGATTCAACAGGATGATGGGGTATACAAAACCTTTATTGCGGAACTTTTCGAGAGCTTAAAACCGGTGGTTTCTGTTTTTGATCCGGAAACAATGTTCCTCCATGGCGATATCTGTACCCGGCAAGACCTGGTACAAACTGTTTATGATGAACAGCTCGATGGATTAAAGAAAGTGATGGACCGGGTCGACTGCAGGCTCGAGTTTTCTTCCGGCGGCCGAATGGATGTCGCCCATGGGGCTGCCTCCATGTTCCTGGGAAAACTCTTTTCGGTGCCCGAACTTTCCGATGTTCGCGGGTACCTCAGAATCGACTGGGACGATGTGTTTACCCTGATTGCCCAGGGACATACCAGAAAAGAACCTAGCAAGCAATGAACCTACAAAGCCGTTACTAAGTCAAAGGCGGCTTTTTAAAGAAGTCTGCTAAATAAGCTCACAGGGCTCGTTCAGCAGCCTGTGCAAGAAGTGCAAGGGAGTTACCAATGGGATCATTGTGTTTATATAACGGTACCGTCCTCACCGGTTTTGCGGCCATGGAGCACTGTGCAGTGCTGATAGAAGGGGGCGTTATTTCCGATGTCTTTTCCCAGCGTCGTTTTGAACAAAAACGATTCAGCGCCGATGTTCAACTCATCGATACGGGCGGCACGTATATCGTACCGGGATTCATCGACACTCACATCCATGGCTTTGGCGGCTTTGGCACCGACGATGCAAGCACCGAATCGGTTGTGGAAATGTCCCGGCTCCTGGCAGGATACGGAGTCACCGCTTTTAATCCAACCCTCTACCCTGCGGAACCCAAGGCCATGCTCGAAGCAGTCAGAAAGGTATCCGCCGCTATAGGAAAGGAATCGGGAGCTAAAATCATGGGGCTTCACCTGGAAGGCCCCTTTATTTCACCGGAGCGGCTCGGGGTCCAGCGACCGGAAACCTTAAGCCCCGTAGACCTATCCTTTATGGAACAGCTCTGGGAAGCCTCCGGGGGCCACATTGTCAACATGACCGTTGCCCCAGAACTGAAAAACATGCGAGAACTGGCCCTGTTCTGCGTCAAAAAAGGAATTGTGTTACAGGCGGGCCACACCAATGCTAACTATGAAAACATGGTCGAGGGCATGCAGGTCGGGATCTTGCACACCACCCACCTCTTTAATGCCATGAGCAAACTGGACCACCGGAACCCAAACGCGGTTGGTGCGGTCCTTATCCACCCGGAGATGTCCTGCGAAATCATCGCCGACGGGGTTCATGTACATCCTGACCTCTTTACCCTGCTCCGCCGGGACAAGCCAATCGATAAGATTGTTCTCGTAACCGACGCATTAAAACCAACGGAACAACAAACGGGCCCCTTTATCGCCAATGGGGAAGAGGTCCTGCTGAGAGACGGAGTGTTCCATCGTAAGATTGATGATGTGATCGCCGGCTCGAGTCTTACCATGATTCGGGGCATCCAAAACCTGGTACGCTTTGGCTTCTCTTTGGAAGAAGCAGTCAAAGCCGCCAGCACCAATCCAGCCCAGGTCATGCGCTTTGCCCGCCGGGGAACCATCATTCCCGGAAACGAAGCAGACCTGGTGGTATTCAACAGCCAGTTTCAGGTCCTTGCCACCGTCGTTGGAGGCAGCCTTAAAAAGAATCTATTATAGGTACGCTTCTTAAAACAAACCAAGCTGTGAGAAGCAACCTACAACTAAGGAGTGTGACATGCGTCTTGTTATCCAGCCGAATTACGAAGCAGTCAGCCGATGGACCGCCCAGTACATTTCACAACGAATCAGAGATTATAAGCCGACCAAAACCAGGCCCTTTGTTCTTGGGCTTCCTACCGGATCAAGCCCCCTGGGGGTTTATAAGGAACTTATCACCATGTATAAGGCCGGGGAGATATCCTTTGCCCATGTGGTAACCTTTAATATGGATGAATATCTCGGCCTCGATGCCCAACACCCCCAGAGTTACCACCGTTTTATGTGGGAAAATTTCTTTTCTCATATCGATATTGATGAACGGAATGTCCATATTTTAAACGGTATGGCCCCGGATCCGGCCAAAGAATGCGCCGATTACGAACAGGCCATCGCGGCCGCTGGCGGTATTGAACTCTTCCTCGGAGGTGTAGGGGTCGACGGGCACCTGGCCTTTAACGAACCGGGCTCGTCCCTCTCCTCCCGAACCAGAGATAAGGAACTAACCCTGGATACCCGGCTTGTCAACGCCCGGTTTTTTAATGGGGATGTAAGCCAGGTGCCCGTCGCGGCCCTCACGGTCGGAATCGGCACCGTATTGGACGCCCGGGAAGTGGTCGTTATCGCCAACGGCCACAACAAGGCCCGGGCCCTCCATGCAGCTATCGAAGGAGGCATTAACCACATGTGGCCCATATCGGCCCTGCAGATGCACCAGCGGGCCATCATCGTCTGCGATGATGCGGCCACCGATGAGCTTAAGGTAGGTACAGTCCGCTACTTTATGGATATCGAAAAGGCAAACCGCATTCCCGGCTGAACCTTGTCTCAGTTAGCCCTTGTAGCAAAAGAAACTGGCGGCACAAAAAACTTGAAACTTTTCAAAAGTTTATATATGCTGTAAAAACAACATAGAGAGCCACGTGCTTTTGGTACGGCTTTTCTTTTGCCGTATAATCCCATCGAGAGAAGGAGGAAAGGTATGAACGATTCCGACGGCCCTGGTAGTAGTCAGCCCCCGGAACCTCACTTATGTGTTCAACTTTGTTCAACACAACGTTCTAAACCGGAAGCCCTCCTCCTCTTGTCTGCCTGTCTCTGAATTGTAGACCGACCAACCAGCAGGAGTGCTTCCGAATGTAATCACTATAGGAGGCAATCATGCTGGATCAATTAATCGCGCCGGACATTAAGGCCCTCATCGAAGAGGGCAAATTCGAAGAAATTGCCGCATTTATCGAAGACCGACACCCCACAGAAGCCGCAGAAATTCTATCTGGACTCCCAGAGGACGATGTAAACCTCGTTTTGGAAAAACTTCCCCTCCAGACCGCCGCAGATATTTTCTGCGAACTACCAGGTTCCCTGCAATCCCATATTGCAGCAAAACTGAATAAAAACGACCTGGCCAAGCTAGTCATCAACCTTTCTCCGGACGACCGGGTCGACCTATTAAAATCCCTGCCGGAAGAACAGTTCGATTCGGTCCTCCCCGTCCTGGCCAAACGGGAACGGGAAGATATAAAGAAGCTGGCATCCTATAAGGAAGGCACAGCTGGCTCCATTATGACTACGGACTATATTGCTCTGCCGGCGGATATCACAGTCCGGGAAGCCCTGGATAAAATACGGCTGGAAGGTCCCGCTAAGGAATCTATTTATACCATTTTTGTCCTCGATGAAGGCCGCCACCTAGTAGGCTCTGTCCGCCTTGCGGATCTCATCCTCTCCCATCCTTCCAAAAAACTCCGGGACATTATGGATGGCCAGGTAGTTGCCGTTCAGGCAGAAGCGGACCAGGAAGAAGCAACCTATAAATTCTCCCGGTACGACCTGGTAGCACTGCCGGTGGTAGATACAAATGGAAATCTGGTGGGTATCATCACCCACGACGATGCCCTGGATGTTATTGAGCAGGAACGGACCGAAGACATGGAACGGTTCATGGCTATATCAGGAAAACATGAGGATACCAACTACCTACAAACATCCATTTGGACCCATTTCAGTCATCGGGTCGTTTGGCTTATCATTCTCGCTATTCTGGGATTGGTTTCAGGGGCTATCCTCCAGTCCTTTGAATCCACCCTTATGAACCTGATGATCCTCGCCTTCTATATGCCCATGCTGGCTGATACAGGAGGCAACACCGGAAGCCAGTCGGCTACTGTGGTGGTTCGAGCCCTGGCACTGAAAGAAATAAACCCAAAGGATATTCTTAAGGTAATCTGGAAAGAAGCCCAGGTCGGTCTTCTGCTCGCTCTAGTACTGGGGGTACTTGCGTTCCTCCGGGTATACTTTACCTCAAGCGGAGCAAGCATCCCCGAATCTATGAACATCATTAATATAGGGCTCGCCATCGGTATAGCCCTTGGGATTCAAGTTCTCAGTGCTACGATTATTGGGGCTCTTCTCCCCCTCATCGCAGCAGCCTTCGGGCTTGATCCGGCCCTCGTCGCAAGCCCTGCCTTAACCACCATTGTGGACATTTCGGGGCTCTTTATCTATTTCAGCACCGCCCGGCTTCTGCTCGGTATATAAGATTAAACGTCGGGCCCCCAGTCATAGAGGAATTGAATACCCCGCCAGGATTTGCCATACTGTTCAATCATGAACATACTGGCAGTATTACTAGGCGGGGGCACTGGGGCTGTCTCCCGTTATCTCTTATCTCGTATCATCTCAGAACATTCCACTGCCCCCATACCTCTGGGGACTCTGGCAGTGAACCTTATCGGATCGTTCCTAATTGGCTTTTTCTTTCAGGCCTTTAAGGAATCCACCGCAAATCCTGCCTTCAGATTACTGGTAACCACAGGTTTTTTAGGAGGCTTTACCACCTTCTCAACCTATGCCCTGGAAACCATAAACCTGGCAGAGGAACATGAAGTCGGTTACACGCTGCTTAATCTTGCCCTCCACAATGGCTTAGGGCTCCTTGCGGTTCTTTTTGGCATGATATCCTTTTCTATGCTAAAATCATTGTTAACAGGAGGCTTCCATGCATAGTGAAGAAAAAGACCTCCTTCTGAGGATTTTTATCGGAGAAAATGACCATCATCAAGGTCGCCCCCTCTACGAGGTCATCGTAAAAAAAGCCCGTGAGTTAGGTCTGGCAGGTGCAACAGTCCAGAGAGGCATTATGGGATTTGGGGCTGATAGCAAACTAAAAAGCGCCCATATACTCGATCTGTCCAACGATATGCCGATTATAATTGAAATTATTGATATACCTGAACAGATCGATAAAATTCTCCCCTTTCTTGATGAGGTTGTTACCGAAGGTCTCGTAACCATGGAAACGATACGGGTTATTAAGTATCGGGATCATCGTGGAACTAGTACCAAGCTGGTATAAAAGGAGGTAGAGTATGCAACATGAAATTAACTGTACGTGGAATAACAACATGTCTTTTACGGCCGAAGTCGGCGGCCACAAAATCTCTCTGGACGCGGATGCGGCAGTAGGCGGTAACAATACCGGCCCAACGCCTAAACCGCTTCTCCTTGTTTCCCTTGCAGGCTGTACCGGTATGGATGTGATTTCCATACTCAAAAAGATGCGGGAACCCGTATCCTATTTTAACGTGCGGGTCCAGGGGGATCTAACCGAAGAACACCCTAAAACCTATACTACCATTAAAATTATCTACGAATTTAAAGCCTCCGACGGCCTTAAGGATGAAAACGTCCGCAAAGCTATCAGCCTTTCACAGGATCGCTATTGCGGAGTCAGTGCGCTTCTTAAAAAGGCGCTTCCTGTCGAGTTCGAAGTTCAGTATATCTAGTATATTGATGAAACGACGGTCCGCTGTTTTTCCCCTCATTGCTGTTTTAAATCTGGCCCTGTGGTTGCCAGGGATCCTTGCCAGTGCAGAGTCTCCTGACCTTTCGGCAATTACCCAATTCGCATCTCCCTCGGAACAATGGGAACGGGGTACTGAAATTGCCATCGAGGAAGCCTACCGCCAATGCTTCAAGACCTACATCATTGATGGCAGAGTTATGAACATCAGAATGCCCTTTGCCGAAAACAATGAACGGTCAGAACTGGCAGATACAGACCTTATCATTCAAGGAGGAGGAAAGTCGAATCCTAGTGAATTATGGACCAGTATCGATACCATCCTCACATCAGAGGATTTTTCCAGGTATCTCAACATACTACAGGATGGAAAAGAAAAGGTACTCATATTCGATCTTGCAAGCCGTCGCTGGACCTGGACGAGAGACTTGTTTGAAATTGCCCGTATGAAAGCCCAAGCATACAAGGGCTTGCCCCATCGACCCTATGTGCTCCACTACGGACAGGACGTAGACCCCACCGATATATATAATTACCTCTATTGTATCGGACGGCTTGGTATGGATTGTTCTGGATTTGTGTGGCATGTGCTAACCTCTACAGCCCGTAAAGCTGGTGTCGATTTACGGAGTACCGTACAAAGGGCCCTGAAACTGCCCCGAAAACTCGACCCAGGACAATTTGTCGGGACCTGGTATTTCGATTCTAAACGGCCTGAGTTAGAACAAGTACCAGATTCCATACAAAACCTGCGAAGTGGCGATATCATTCTCTTTCGGGGTAGTGACGGACGGGCAGTACATTCAGCCATAATCCAGTCAGTGGATTTTCAAAACGGAAGAATCCGGTACCTCCAGAGTACCGATGAGGCCCCCTTGGAAGAACGGGGGGTCCACGAATCTTTTATCGAATTTGACCCTGCAAAACCAGGTACCAGTCTTAAAGATCCATCTTTACGCTGGACCCAAAAGCGGTACCCCCCCTTCCCTGGTGAAAAAGCCTCCGCTTTTTCCGATGATGGTGAGCGATACCGAGCATTTCCGGAACACGGTGCGGGCAAGGTGGTACGTTTTAAATTGATGAATTCGGTTTTTACAATCCTGAATGACCGTTATAAGGGATAGTAAAGAATCTGATATCCCGCTGTTCCTGCTTATCCACCAGTGTATCGATGAATGATGCGCCAAGGGGTTCATCAATGTGATTTTGTATATAGTTTATAGCGGATTCTGAACAGAGTAGTCGAACCTGATAGCGTCCGGCAAGACCAGATAAGACCCGTGCATGAATACTGATTCTGCCAAGGGCAGAATATCCAGAAAGAACATCAAAATAAAAGGCAGAAATCCCATAATCAATACCCACCGTCACCGGTTCATCAGAAAAAGTAGTAACAATGTTCTGGGCTGCAGTCAGGGCTTCTCGAGCAGGATTCCAGGAAGGCAGAGAAGCGCGGTGGGGAAAACCAAAGGCTGCAAAGAGTACCTCACCGTCCATCCACAGGATCGTACCACCATATGACTTGATCAATTCTGCTGTTTTGTGCCGAAAAACTTTCACATCCTGGGCAAAATCTTTAAGAGGGATGGAAGGGCCATCGCCTAAAAAGGATGCATGCCGTACACACAGAATAAGGGCTTCCATTTCTTGAATATCGACTGGTTTTGGGACCACCGCCAGATCATGCAGGGGAATAGACCGGAGATGGGTTTTAAAGGCATCCTGTGACATGCGATATTTCAGCGCCAGTTCCTGATGGCGGCGCATATATAGTAAGAGCAGAGCCTGTTCAAGCAGATAAAGCAGCGATGAACCTAACACGATACCTACCGGTATAATTGGTGCATACCAGTATCCACCTATAACAAAAAGCCCAGCATTAATAAAGAGACAAATGATTGCTAAAATAACAGAAAACACAAAAAACCAGAGGGGAGAAAACAGAGTACTCATGATAAAGAGTACGAGAAGAACAACCGTATTTGCCAGAAAAAGATAGAGGGGTTTTCCAGGATAGATAAAAGAACGGGACAGGATAGTACTGAGCAAGGCCACACTAGCTTCTGCATCTCCCGATGTGGAACCGACAATGCAGTAACCATTATAAAGAACCGATTCTAGTTGAGTATACAACACCATCAGTTCATCGTAGGCTTTCCGTGCCCAGCTAAAGGATTGGGAAACCAGTTCTTTAAGAGAAGCAATTCGTTCCTTGCCTCCTTCCTTCAGGTTCTCTGTTACAAGTAGTGCATCATAGCCCTTAAGAATAGTCTGTTCTGCAGGGCCCTGAAGATACTCTGATACAGCTTTATAAAACGCTTTTCGAGCTTCACGCCATTGTCGTAATAGATCTGGCAGAGGTGAATCCAATACCTCCATTTCCAGAGACTGGGTATATTCATATAATGTAGTAGGATACTGGAGGGGATCCAGATGAATAAAATAACCGGACCGCTCCATTTCTTTGAGGGCTTCGTAAAGTTTTTTTTCCTGTTCCTGATAGGCAAGTATATCTTTTAATGGTATCGTTTTATAGGATTCAGTATGATGAACCAGAAAGCGGCCGCGAGTATCCAGAGGAAGCACATACTGGACCTTTTCATTTCTTATACTGAGGGTATTCACAGAACCTTCAATGGTAGCATCTCCACCTATGGTGTATAGGAGCAGGGCCATACCAGCATGGACCAGTTGTTTATTAGGCAGTTCTCGTACCGGATAGATTCGCCGTAACATACCGTCAGCATCCCTATCTACGCTGGAATACACGGCCTGCCCGCCCCAAACTTCCAGTGCACTTCCTGCAGAACGCCCCCACTCAAGGTCATCACATACAATGATTCGGTTAAAAAGAGCACGGGCCTTTTCGAGCTCCAATTCCCTTATATTACCTGATTCGGCGATAGTGAGGAGAAGCCGATTTTTACTTTCTTCCACAAGGCCCGTTACATCCTGAACATACCGCGCGGCATCCTGAGGCCGTACCGAACCCAAACGGATACCATCAAATAGATTGATAATATTTTTCTGAATCCGTGCAAATTCTCTCTGTACTAGCCGCTGACGTTCGGTACTGCTGAAGCTTTGATGCTCATCGGGCAAATGGACCCTGGTTTGAAACACCGCCAGACGACTTTCCATAGCAGAGAGGGTTATGAGCAAACGAACCACATCGTCTGAAGTAATGGGATCTCCATCTAGATTGGTAGTATCAATCACCACAAGATCTGCGGGAGCTTCCAGCCTGGGCCTCAATTTCATCAAGAGATCATACATTGGTCCTAAGGGAAGGTCAGGAATGCTCAGAATATATATCCCTGATATAAGCAGAGCTATAATAAAGGGCACAAACTTCAGATGTTTCATGGGTCCATAATACACAATTTCTTGTTTTTATAGATAGGTGGGGGATATAGTTATAGAGTAAGCTCTAGGAGCTTGGGATGATTTAAGTTTTTATCAAGATGCGGTATCATGAGCAGCAGTTTATTGCCGATAGATAGAGAAAGGGTATGTATACCCACTTTTGGAGGAACCCATGAAACGAAACAGTATGTATCTTACAGGAATTGCATTGGTATCCCTGGTCGTACTTTTTTCCTGTGCAAAACCGCCAACAGCTGAAATGGACGCAGCCACAGCAGCGGTAGCAAAAGCTCAATCTGATCCTAATGTAACCCTATATGCTCCAGAATCGCTGAAACGGGCAACCGATTCTCTTACCAAAATGAAAGCAGAAGCCGATGCGAAACGGTATGATACTGCAAAAGCTCTAGCCCAGGAAACCATAAAACTTGCTGATCAGGCTATTGCCGATGGCAGTACAGGACTTGAACGGGCTAAGGATGAAGCGGCTGGACTCATTGCTTCATGTAAGTCCTTAGTACTGGAAGTAACCAATACGCTGAATGGTGCGAAGAAAGTCGCCCGTGTTAAACTTAACGTTACCGATATAACGAAACAATTCAATAATGCAAAAGCCACGCTGGCATCTGCAGAAAAAGATCAAGGGGATGGTAATTTTAAAGGAGCCATAGATAAGGGAAAATCGGCCCGAACAACCCTGAGTGATATTCTTTCCACAATCAGCGGGGCTGTTCAAGCTGCATCAAAGAAAAAATAATACTCATTTCATAACGTGGTTATTTAATAGGTCTATACCGAGGACTTTCGGCGCAGTACAAGACTGGCATTGCGCCGAAGGGACACCGGGCCAAGCCATTGCATACCCAGGGCTGATCCTTGCACAGCCTTTCGTATCGATTCATCGGAAGAGGAAAGAACCCATTCTGCTGTAAAAAACTCCGGTAATTTTCCCCGCTCTGTGTCTGATCCCTTAATCTTTTTTTTATTATAAGGACACGCATCTTGACAGTAGGTACAACCATACAGCTGGTTTTCCCAGACATCTGCTACAAAATTAGGTACCGTAGTACCATTCCCCGATGCATACCATTGGATACATCGATCAGTTTGGACAGTGCCATCACCGGAGAGAGCCTTGGTAGGGCAAGCATTCATACAAGCTGGGCTGTCTCCACAGACTTTGCAAGCAGGGAAAGCCAAAGCCCGTGCTCCGAGGAATACTCCGGACAAGGGGGAATCTCCAGGAAGCTGAAAAGGCAAGGTCATTGCGGCTATAATAACGAGGGATCCCGCTTCAGGAGTGATAATAAGGCTGTTTTTACCAAGCCAGCCTAAACCACAGAGGAGAGCAAGCGGCTTTTCTGGGACTGGTGAATTACATAGAATTCGATAATCAGATCGCTGACCACCAAAGCGGGCCCGCACATTCTTTGCCACGTCCTTAAGTCTGGTAACCGCTTCAGCATAATAATTTCGCCGTGCAAAAGGCGCAATCGTTGAAGGTTGACCTAAAGCCCCTGCAATACCAGAATTACCGTAGGGAAGTGCAACGACTAAAAGAGAAGGCGCCCCCTTCCAATGATTGTCAGTACCGTCCAATCGGTTAAAAATAGTACCAGGATTGTATGGAGAAAGGAATCGTACCCGGGAAAATCCTTTATCATAAGCCTCAGTTCGTATATAATCTGCTATTGACGCTGGGTCCATTTTACCATTACTGTATGTAAACTAGAATATTTTATCTAGGGGTCCCCATGGCAATTGAGTTTCTAGAAAAGCTGTTATCTCTTTTTACCGGCGGAATGGATAGTGAATCTGAAAAACGCCGTCAGCTAAAACAAATTGCTCGGGATATTACAAAGAATAGATACAAATTTTACAAGATTCGAGGCGAAGAGGTTCAACCTCTTTTTGCTAAACTCTTTTACGATATTTATAAAGTCCTTTCCCCATCCCAGGTTTTTTTACAGAATGCCGATAAATCTAATCAGCTTAAACAATTAGTTATAGAAACATTCCTCGACAAGCCTCTGCTCAATTTACAAGAACGACTTTCAGAAGAGTCCATTAAAGAACGGGCAAAAACAACAACAATTAAGGAACTGGCGCAACAGCTTAACAATGATCTTACTAATTTTATTGCAGGTTTCGATGGAGAACGGAGTAATGCTATCGATCGCTGTTATAACCAGATACTTACCTTTGTACAGCTCGTTAATTTTGATTATTTCTTTCTCCTTAAAAAATTTGATGCAAACATTTCAGAACGCAATTTTACCTATAAGCCCCAGTTTGAACCTATCAGGGGTGAATACATCAGCGATGACATCAAAGATTTTTTGGAAGTCCTTTATGCCATCGATTTTGACCAAGATTGGAAACAAGCCTTTTCTGCTCTTAAAACCTATAAGGGAGTCGAGGTTGTCGCTATTGACCAATGGAACAGGTTAGTTAATATATTCCGGGATCTAAAACGGGCTGGTATTTTTGAACTTATGGTCCGCCATATTGACAAAAATCCTAGCTGGCTTCCTAAACCACATATTCCCAATGAATATATACTAGACGCGTATCTGCAAAAAACCAGAACACAAGTAGAAGTATTTATACAGCAACTCGTACAAGAACGACGAAATGCCAAGATTGAGGAACTCGCAAAAGCAATCTTCGGAACCTCTGCAGTAATCAGGCTTAAAAATTACACCGAAAAAGCAAATGTTACTTTTCAGAAAAAAATGCTAGGAGGCTACATACATATTCAAGGACTTAATTTCCTTAAAGCCTTTTTGCTCGACTATTTTAAAAAAGATATTCGAGAACTCTGTGACCTACTCCTGGTTCGAGGCCAATGGTCTACTAACATCCTTTCTCAACAATTATCTGAAGGTTATCATGAACTGATGGCCATCTCTGATAAATTAATAACCTTTGATGATTCCCTGGCTGACGATGGGGACATGGGCGGCAGGCTCCGCATCGCCATGGCCAAGGCAGAACGGGATAAGGAACACATAAAATATGTGCGAACTTTATTGAAGGGTGTGAACGATGAAGCCCTTAAATTTATTAATCTGAGTGCCCAAAATCTCATCATTGTAGGAAAAAATCTAAAACAAGTATTAGAGGATTATCAGCGAACACCCCATGAACTTATCATCAACTGGAAAGATATTGAAAATTCCAGTGAAAAACCCATCGATCAGCGAATAACTGAAGTGTATAAAATTATTTATTATTTCATACAACTCATGCAATTCTTTGTTAAACAGGAACAAACACCTGGACAGTAAACCAATCCGGCGGTAGACAGTACCGGGGTGCTTGCACAATTTTACTCGGAGCTATAATATAGAAGAAACACTTCCATATTTTATCCCACCAACGAGGAAGGCATATGTCCGATAAGAAGATTGTTATGATCGACGGAAACACTGCGGCGGCCCATGTGGCACATGCCCTCAGTGAAGTAATTGCTATTTATCCAATTACTCCGTCCAGTCCTATGGGAGAGCTCTCCGATGAGTATTCTGCCCAGGGTCGGAAGAACCTGTGGGGCACCGTTCCCCAGGTTGTAGAAATGCAGTCAGAAGCCGGTGCGGCCGGTGCAGTCCATGGTGCACTGACCACTGGTGCTCTCAGCACTACCTTTACTGCCAGCCAGGGTCTTCTGCTGATGATTCCCAATATGTACAAAATTGCCGGCGAATTAACTTCTACCGTGTTTCATATCGCCGCCCGCGCACTGGCAGCCCAGGGTCTGTCCATTTTCGGGGACCACTCAGACGTCATGGCGTGCCGCCAGACGGGATGGGCCATGCTTGCCTCCAACAATGTGCAGGAAGTCATGGACCTTGCCCTTATTGCCCATGCAGCCACGCTGGAATCCCGGGTTCCCTTCCTGCATTTCTTTGACGGCTTCCGCACTTCCCACGAAGTACAGAAGATTGAAGAGCTTTCCTATGACCTGATGCGCCAACTCATCTCTGATGAGCTGGTTGCAGCTCATCGAGCTCGAGGCTTGACCCCTGAAAAGCCTGCAATCCGGGGTACCGCACAGAACCCTGACGTATACTTCACCGGACGTGAAACGGTCAACAAATACTATGAAGCGGTTCCAGCAATCGTACAGAAATACATGGACCAGTTTGCAAAACTTACGGGCCGCCAGTACAAGATTTACCAGTACTACGGGGCTCCCGATGCAGAACGGGTCATTATCATTATGGGTTCCGGCGCAGAACCGGTTGAAGAAACCGTAGATTACCTGAATAAGAAGGGCCAGAAAGTCGGTGTACTTAAGGTTCACCTCTATCGTCCCTTCGATGCATCCCTTTTTGTTGCAGCTCTCCCCGCAACAGTAAAAGCCATTGCGGTAATGGATCGAACGAAGGAACCGGGATCCCTCGGCGAACCCCTCTACGAAGATGTCCGGACTGCTGTAGGTGAAGCCATGAGTGGCGGCAAGAGCCAGTTCAAGGACTATCCGAAAATTGTCGGTGGCCGCTATGGTCTTGGTTCTGCAGAATTTACTCCTGCCATGGTTAAGGCAATCTTCGACAACCTGTCTCAAGCCACCCCCAAAAACCACTTTACCGTCGGCATTTACGATGATGTGGCCTTTACATCTCTAGAATGGGATGAAAACTTTGACCTTGAAGAAGAAGGGGTTCACGAAGCCCTGTTTTATGGTCTCGGTTCCGATGGTACGGTCGGAGCTAATAAAAACTCCATCAAGATTATTGGTGATGCCACGGACAACTATGCCCAGGGTTACTTTGTCTATGACTCTAAAAAGGCTGGAACCGTTACCGTTTCCCACCTGCGCTTCGGCAAAAAACCGATCCGAAAGCCCTATCTGGTCACAAAGGCAAACTTTATCGCCTGCCATAAATTCAGCTTCATCGAAAAGGTTGATATGCTTGCCAAGGCTAAAAAAGGCGGTACATTCCTCTTGGCTAGCCCCTATCCGGCAGATCAGGTATGGAACCACCTCCCTGTAGAAGTTCAGAAGCAGATCATCGACAAGGAACTTAAGTTCTATGTTATCGATGCCGTAAGCCTTGCAGAAAAGGCTGGTATGGGTGGCCGTATTAACGTCATCATGCAGACCGCTTTCTTCAAGATTTCTGGTGTACTTCCCGAAGCCGAAGCGGTAGAGCTGATCAAGAAGTCCATCAAGAAAACCTACGGGAAGAAGGGCGAAGAGGTCGTTAAGAAGAATATCGACACCATCGATATGGCCCTGGCAGGAATCCAGCAGGTGAACTATCCAAAGACCGTTTCCGGCAATGTAAAGATTATTCCTCCCGTTCCTGCAAATGCTCCTACCTTTGTTAAGGAAGTTATCGGGGAAATTATTGGATTCCGAGGTGAAAAAATCCCCGTATCCAAGATGCCCGTCGATGGCACCTTCCCCACCGGAACGACTAAATACGAGAAGCGGAATATCGCCGAAAAGATTCCTGTTTGGGATCCTGAGACCTGTATCCAGTGCGGTAACTGTACGATGGTTTGTCCCCATGCGGTTATCCGTATGAAGGCCTATACTCCGGACAAACTGGCTGGAGCCCCTGTAACCTTTAAGTCCACCGATGCCAAGGGCAAGGAATTCGAGGGCATGAAATTTACCCTCCAGGTTTCTCCCGAGGATTGTACCGGTTGCGGCGCCTGTGTAAACATCTGTCCCGCTAAGAATAAGACCAATCCTGAGCTCAAGGCAATTAACCTTCAACCCCAGCTCCCGCTCCGCGAAGCAGAAGCCAAGAACTGGGACTTCTTCCTCAAGATTCCGAACACCGATTCCAAGCTGCTTAACCTGAACCTTGCAAAGGGTATCGGGATGAAGCAACCCCTCTTTGAATTCTCCGGGGCCTGCGCTGGCTGTGGTGAGACTCCCTATGTAAAACTTCTTTCCCAGCTTTTCGGTGACCGGGCAATTATTGCGAATGCCACCGGTTGTTCCTCCATTTACGGCGGTAACCTCCCCACCACTCCCTATGCAAAACGGGATGATGGCCGCGGTCCTGCATGGTCTAACAGCCTCTTTGAAGATGCCGCAGAATTCGGTATGGGTATGCGGCTTACCAGTGATAAACTAGCAGAACATGCCCGGGAAGTTGCCCTGGAAGCAAAGAATGCTGGCATTCAGGCAGCACTGCTCGACAAGATTCTTGCTAATCCCCAGGATACCGATGAAGCAATCGAAGAACAACGGAAACTGGTTGATGAACTCAAAGCAGCCCTGAAAAAAGACAGCAAACCTCTGGCTAAGAATCTTCTCTCCCTGGCAGACCACTTTATTAAACGGTCAGTCTGGATCCTCGGTGGTGACGGTTGGGCTTACGATATCGGCTTTGGCGGCCTTGACCATGTGATTGCTTCCGGTAAGAACGTTAACATTCTGGTTATGGATACGGAAGTATATTCCAATACCGGTGGTCAAATGTCCAAGGCAACCCCGGTCGGAGCAATCGCAAAATTTGCCGCTGCCGGTAAGGAAATTACTAAGAAGGACCTGGGCGCAATCGCAATGAGCTATGGTTATGTCTATGTCGCTAAGGTATCTATGGGTGCCAATATTGCCCAGACGATTAAGGCTTTCCGGGAAGCCGAAAGCTATGACGGTCCGTCCATCATCATCGCCTACTCCCATTGTATCAACCATGGTATCGACATGATGAAAGGTATGGATCAGCAGAAAGCGGCGGTTACCTGCGGTCTCTGGCCGATTTACCGCTATGATCCCCGGCTCAAAGCCCAGGGCAAAAACCCCTTCCAGCTGGATTCTAAGGATCCGACCACACCGGTCGAAGACTTCATGTACAAGGAAGTACGGTTCAAGGCTCTTAAGGCTGCGGATCCGGCCCGTGCAGAAGCCCTGCTTGCCAAGGCAAAGGCTCAGATTGAAAGGACTTGGAAAGAGTACAAATATCTGGCTGAACGGCCTTTCTAATTAGAGGCCTCTCGGTACAGAAACAATGTAAGAAAGCCATTTACAACATGCACAATGTGGTAAAGGTGCTCTGACCAAATTAACCTTCACAGGGGTGTCCAATCTATTGGACACCCCTCTTCTTTTAAAAATACCCACATTAGGCACACTGACTGACAAGCTACCGATCTTTTTTATAGACCGTCTCGAGTATTTAAAATAATACAATCCAAAAGTCTGCTATAAATCTCTAAAATTTCTATTGTTGAGATGACAAGTTCATTGTATAGTTATAGAGATGATGACGATCCTTGCGATTGATGACGATCCAGCCCAATTGGAGCGTTTATCATTGATTTTAAGACGTTTAGAATATCCTATTGTTGAATACCTAGCTGCGGAGACAAAACAAGAAGGGCTTCGAATCGTCCATGACCAGGTGATAGATCTGGTTATAACAGATCTTCGATTACCCGACGGGAATGGGATTGAAGTGCTTCAAACGATTAAAGACATGAACCCTATGATACCAGTAGTTGTCATGACAGCCTTTTCCGATGCCCGGGAAGCCGTTGACATTCTGAAACAGGGAGCAGATGACTATCTGATAAAACCGACACATCCAGAAGATATTGAAAAGCTGGTGCTGCGTATTTATGAGAAGAGCGTTCTCATAAGAGAAGCCTTTTTACCGCCTTCAGAAGGGAGAGACAGTTCCCCTGCAGTAGCTGGTATTATTTATAAAAGCAAGCAGATGGCCCAGGTCATGCAAACTGCAGCCCGATGTGCCGAGAGTGATGCCACTATTGTTGTATCTGGAGAGAGCGGTACCGGAAAAGAACTGGTAGCCCGTTTTATTCATGAACGTTCGTTACGACGCAATAACCCTTTTGTCGCAGTAAACATTTCTGCCCTCGCAGAATCTTTAGCAGAAAGCGAGCTCTTCGGCCATAGAAAAGGATCCTTTACTGGAGCGGATATGGACCGGATTGGTCGGTTTGAAATGGCTAATGGGGGAACCCTATTTATTGATGAAATTGGTGATATTCCACCGAGTATACAGGTAAAATTACTTCGAGCTTTACAGTTCGGGACCATAGAACGGATAGGTGAAAATACACCTCGCCAGCTTGATGTACGGATTATTGCCGCTACAAACAAGAATTTAATTTCATTAGTAGAACAGGGACACTTCAGAAAAGACCTCTATTATCGTATTAATGTTATTACCCTTGAACTTCCTCCACTACGCCAACGTAAAGAGGACATTCCTGCCCTGGTGGAGCATTTTATTACGCGTTTTAATGAACGGAATCACCGAACCGTCGAAGGTGTTTCTCGAGAAGCAATGAATAAACTTATGAGACATGATTATCCTGGAAACGTCCGGGAGCTGGAAAACATCATAGAACGGGCAGTAGTACTTTGTAGGGGAGAATTGATTCTGGACCGAGATCTGCCCCCCCTTAACAATAGTGCCCCATGGAATGCGCAAATTAAAAAAAATTATAGACAATCTATGACAGACTTTGAACGAAGCATTCTAGAAGAAGCTCTTCTTGAAGCTAAGGGTAATAAGAGCGCCGCAGCACGAGCCCTAGGTATTACCGAACGCCATCTCAGATCCCGGCTTGAACGGTTGTATCCTGAGGGGGAAAATAAGGATAATTAATGTACCTCAGCAAATCGAGTACAATAAAACACATTGGTTTCGTTTCCACCAGGTTCAAAGGGACCGATGGAGTTTCCCTGGAAACCGAAAAATGGCGCATAGTCCTTGAAAAAATGGGGTTTGAGTGTTTCTTTTTTTCCGGCCTTTCTGACTGGGTACCAGAGAAGTCTAGAGTAATTGAAGAAGCCTTCTTCGGCCATCCCAGGATTCAAGAAATACAGGAACGCTGTTTTGGGACGACGGTTCGCAGCAGAGCTCTTACAGGGGAAATACAGGATATTAGACACCGGCTCAAACTTGCGCTCTATGACTATATAGACTTTTTTAAAATCGATCTGTTAATCATTGAAAATGCCGTTACCATACCTATGAATATACCCCTGGGTTTGGCAATTACGGAAGTTATTGCAGAAACTGGCTTACCCACCATTGCCCATCATCATGATTTTGCCTGGGAACGTCAACGTTTTACCGTCAATGCGGTAGAAGATTATCTTTCCATGGCGTTTCCACCCCGGCTCCACACAATAAACCATGTCGTAATAAATAGCGAAGCTCGAAAACAGTTATCATACCGCTGTGGACTTTCATCAATCATAATTCCTAATGTGTTTGATTTCTCTAAAGAGCCACCACCTTTGGATGACTATGGTCGCAGTTTCCGCTCCGATTTGGGAATTAAGCCGGATGAAACCCTTCTACTTCAACCAACCAGAATCATCGCCCGAAAGGGAATAGAACATTCCATAGAACTAGCAAGCCGGCTCAGAGACCATAAGGCAAAACTACTCATCAGCCATCAGGAGCGGGATGAGGGTTCCCATTATTTTAACCGCACCATGGAATATGCACAACTCCTTGGAGTTGATGTAATTGTTCGACCTGATATTATTGGTCCAGAACGGGGTTCTACATCCGATGGCAGGAAAAAGTATTGCTTATGGGATTGTTACCTTAATGCAGATTTTGTTACCTATCCCTCGTTATATGAAGGTTTTGGCAACGCCTTTTTAGAAGCCATCTGGTTCCGTAAACCCATACTCGTGAACCGCTATTCCATATTTGAACAGGACATTGAACCGGTAGATTTTGATGTGGTTACCATGGATTCATACATTACCGATGATACCCTTGATGCTGTACGGGCGATTTTAGATACCCCAGAAGCGGTACAGATGATGACGATGAAAAACTTTGAATTGGGGAAACGCTTCTTTTCTTTTACCTTACTTGAACAAAGAATTAAACAGGTTCTTATGAACTTCGGGCAAGTCTAAGGTTTTCTCTACCATTTTGCTCAGATATGAAATTTGACTAACTAAAAAAAGCTGATTACAATATTACTATTCTGTCCAGAATGGACTAAATGGAGGTTTGTATGGTATCTGGTGGTATCGCACTGTTATTGCTCCTTGTGGCAGTAGTACTCATTGTGTATTTTACAGGAAAACTTAAGGTGAACGCCTTCGTGGTGCTCATTATGGTGGCATTCCTCTTCGGTCTTGCTATCGGCATGCCAGCCCTTAATGTGGTAAAAGCCATTAAAGACGGTTTCGGCGGCACTCTCTCTAGTATTGGTATTGTTATCGTTGCAGGTACTATCATTGGTATCATCTTGGAAAAAACCGGCGCAGCTCTTTCTATGACTCAGGCAATTCTTAAGCTGGTGGGTAAAGAACGGTCCCCCCTAGCCATGAGCATTGCCGGTTATGTTGTATCAATTCCTGTTTTCTGTGACTCTGGCTATGTTATTCTCACGCCCTTGAACAAAGCCCTGGCAAAAGAATCGGGAACATCCATGGCAGTCATGGCAATCGCCCTTTCAACTGGACTCTATGCAACCCATACCATGGTACCACCAACTCCCGGGCCTATTGCTGCAGCAGGTACTGTCGGAGCGGACCTGGGGTTAGTTATTCTCTATGGGCTCATCGCCGCTATCCCTGCTATGCTTGCAGGTTACTTCTGGGCTATTACGATAGGGAAAAAATATGACATTCCCTCAGACGTAGAAGAATCCTATTCAGACCTAATTAACAAGTACGGGAAATTACCTTCAGCCTTTATGTCTTTTATGCCCCTCGTAGTTCCAATTGTTCTCATCCTTTTAAAATCCGTAGCAGATTTCCCCACAAAACCCTTTGGTAAGGAAGGTTGGCTTACTCCAGCTATCAGCTTCATCGGGGACCCGGTTACAGCATTAACAATCGGTGTACTTATCTCATTATTACTGGTAAAGAAAGAGGAAATGGGTACTGCGGTAGATAAATGGATGGCTGCTGGCATTAAAGATGCTGCAATAATCCTGGCAATAACTGGCGCAGGTGGATCCTTTGGAAAGGTATTGCAAGGCTCCCCAATTGTAGATTTTATTAAAACCAATATGACCGGTCTTAATCTGGGAATATTCCTCCCCTTCATTATTGCGGCAGCCCTCAAGACGGCTCAGGGATCTTCCACTGTTGCCATCATCACCACTGCAACAATCCTGGCTCCCTTGCTCCAGACCTTGGGGCTCAACCCCGCATTAACCGTCATTGCAATTGGGGCAGGAGCCATGGTCGTGTCCCATGCTAACGACTCCTACTTCTGGGTAGTTTCCCAGTTCTCCAATATGCCGGTTAATACGGCCTACAAGGCCTACACATCAGCTACTGCCGTAGAAGGCATTGTGGCGATGATTGTGGTAGCGGTTCTTTCACTCTTTATTCACTACTAATACATACCAGCTTGCAAAACACTGTTATAAAATAACTTATTAACGGGTTTGGCAGAATGTTTTCCAAACCCGTTTTTTTCATTATAGTTATTCAGAATAGGTATTTTTAGCATTCTGCCAGAATTGTTCCATTTGTGATATATGTTCCTTGTCCATAGGGATATTCTGAGTTTTCATCGTTTGCTCTACATGTTGAAAACGACGGACAAATTTATTATTGGTCCGCTGTAGAGCCACCGAAGGATCTATTTGCAGATAGCGGCACATATTAACTACAGAAAATAAAAGATCCCCCAGTTCTTCTTCCAAATGTTCCCGATGCTCCTCTGTTTCATGTTCACCATGGATATAACAGGCTTCTTTAACTTCCGCCAACTCTTCTTCTATTTTTTCCCAAACTCCCGATAGTTCAGGCCAGTCAAACCCTACCTTAGCGGCCTTCTTTTGTAATTTGTATGCCCGCTCTAAAGGAGGCAAAGCCCTTGACACCTGGTCCATGAGGGAATCTTTCGGCTTCCGACCTTCCTGTTCAACCTTGATTTTTGCCCATTGTTCCAACACTTCAGCACTCGTAGAGGCGGAACTCTCGCCAAAGACATGGGGGTGCCTTCGAATTAGCTTGGCTGTTATTTCCTCCAGAGCCTGGGAAACAGAAAAAAGACCTTTCTGTTCATGCATATAGGCAATCATAGTTGCCAGAAGGTAAATATCTCCCAGTTCTTCCCGCACATGGAGCCAATCTTTAGAGTCTATTGCCTCTATGCATTCGTAGGTTTCTTCTATAAGTGCACCACGCAAACTTTCTGGGGTTTGCTCCCGATCCCAGGGACAACCATCATCGGCTCTGAGCCGCCGTACAACCGAATAAAGCCCTTCAAAGGCTTCTGCTGGAGTTTTTTTTGTTTCCATACTGATAATTAGCTATAAAACACCCAAACGGGTCAAGTAAGGCGGCGTTTATTCCAAGCTGGCAGCAGAACCTCCGGGCCAAAAACCAAAGCATACTCCAGGGCCAATGAGGTTACAGCAAGCACCTGTTCCAGCACAGGCATTTCATCCCGGGAAAAATCAGATAGCACATAAGAAGCAATATCATTATGCTCGGGCCGGCCGATACCGATTCTGAGACGCCAGAAATCGGCGGTCCCCACATGGGCCTTTATTGAACGTAAACCGTTGTGTCCACCCAGACCGCCAGAAAATTTACATGACACGGTGCCAAGAGGTAATTCGAGTTCATCATGAACTACTAAAATGTTCTCCGGTTTAATTTTATAAAAAGTTACGGCCTCAATCACCGCATCGCCAGAACGGTTCATATAGGTTTCAGGTAGAAGGCAGTGAATTTTATCTGGATGAGACTCTGGCAGTTGCAAGGTCTTACTCCCTTCGACTGCGAGATCCTTTCCCTTTTCCTGCCATTCTATCAGGCTTCGAAGATTTTTCAGCTTCCCGTAATCGATAGAACCATACTGGGATTTAAATTTTTTTTGCAGCGACATATAGCTGGCCATCTGGGAAGCTTCCCAGAGGAGCCACCCTGCATTATGCCTATTTTTTTGATATTCCTTGCCATGATTACCTAAAAATATAATAAGCTCAATCATTCTTATTTACAGTACTCCCGTACTCATAGTAGACTGGAGAACAAACTTAGTAAAGGACACAGAATATGGAAATCCATGGCATTGAACGGCACATAGAAGCTTCTACACAGAAACAATCTGTACAAACCATCCGGTACAGAGTTGGATCCCCAGAAGCGATACGGGAAGCTCAAAGCAATGATGAAAATATAGCATTGCTCGTTGATTACCTCAGTTTTGAGGAAGTGGCACAACTTATTCAAGCGGATAGCAATTTTGTAAAAGCATTATCAAAAACCAATAAACTGGCAATTCATCCTGGAGGCTGGCAATCCTGGTCAGCCGGATGGGAATTAGTTGGCAGAGAATCCTTACCTCGCAAAGTTCATGTTGTTCCGGAACTGCTCAAATTTACCAATCGGGATGGAGATAATCCTGGTAAAGGAGAAATTCTGGGCCATTTCATCATGTATATTCGTTCCGGCTCCACCTATCTCTGTTTAGCTTCGAAAGAAGGAGGATCTCTGCCGCCTGTCACATACCGGATCGACAGAAAAGCGGGTCGTATTGCGATAGAAGTATTTGCCCGGGGGAAAACCTGGAAAGCTGGTGAAACCATCGCTGAACTTTCTATCTTCCTTGCTGGTAATTTCTTCCAGCTTAAGGATACGCTCCGTCGTCTTTATAAGAATGAAGAACAATTTTATGCCCTCAGTTTTGTACGTCAGGGTTCTGGGAAAAAGCGCATCCAACCTACCGATTCACAGGGCACTGTTAGTCCCTGGATTACCAAAAAAGATATGCCCGGTGGTTTTGAATCCTGGTATAACCATTACACCGACATTAATGAAAAGCTGATTCTGGAAGACCTTGAAAGTCTTGGGACAACCGATAACTTAATTAAGTTACAATATATCGATCGTAATAGACCAACGATATTCCAGATTGATGACGGCTGGGAAAAGGCGGTTGGCCACTGGGAAATAGATCCACAGCGTTTTCCCCATGGGCTTAAGCCCATCGCAGAAGCCATAGAAAAGAAAGGTTACATTCCCGGTCTCTGGCTTGCCCCCTTCCTCATAACGCGAAAGTCTCCGGTTTTCACAGAACACCCCGATTGGGTATTAAAGGACGAACAGGGGGAACTTGTGGTTGCGGGCTACAACGATCTGTGGGACAAACAGTTCTACTGTCTGGATCTTTCCCTGCCGGCTGTACAAGAGTACCTGGATCAGCTCATGGACCGGGCTATTAATGAATGGGGCTACCGCTACCTCAAGCTCGATTTCCTCTATGCAGGGCTCTTGCATGGGGCCTTTGCGAAGGGGGGCTCCGCCTATGAACACTATGATGGGGCCTGCAAAATTCTCACATCCCGTCAGGGAACAAGGTCGGGACTTCCTGTTGCCTACCTGGGTTGCGGGGTGCCCTTTGGGCCCTCATATAAGTATTTCCCCCTTTCCCGCATCGGGGCTGATACCAAAGAACAGTGGGACTGGCTTAAGGTACGCCTCGTCGGGCATGTGGGACGGCCTTCGGCCTATGTCAGTCTTCATGATACCATAGGCCGCTCATATCTGGATAACACCCTTTTTGTTAATGATCCGGATGTGGTATTCCTGCGGACCCATAATTGTAAACTGACTGAACAGGAAAAAGAGGTTGTCGCCCTTACCAACTTTATGCTTGCAAGCCAGGTGATGTTCTCCGATGACCCGACCCAGCTTTCCCAGGAAGATATTGAATTAACTAAACGGATTTCTCGCCTCTATGATGAACTCTCAGATGATGAATACGGGGTTATCCGGATACAGCGGGATGTATTCCATGTATTCAGCCGCAGTGGCGCAATCCAGGGGCTCATCAACCTGTCGAACAGATCAGCCAGAATACACCGAAGCCAGGCTTCAGAACTGTTTGCATGTATCGAATCAGGCCGGCCGCTCATCAACCATATACAACGACAAGGACGAGATTCGGCCGCCTTTACGTCACACAGCATCACCATTTTCAGGAAATAGGAACCATGGATAAACTGGTATATGTTATTGGACACCGGAATCCGGACACCGACTCGGTAGTATCCGCAGCTGCCTATGCGCGACTTAAGGTGTTACAAGGGATGCACTATTGCCGTGCTGGGCGGGCAGGGAAAATAAACCCCCAAACAGAATATATCTTTAACAGATTTGCGGTCCCCGTACCGGAATTTATTCCCGATCTGGTCCCTAAGGTTGCATACTACCTTAACGACAGTCCGGTCAGCGTACCGGCAGACATATCACTTTGGGAAGCCCTTGAACGAATGGAACGGGAATCCCTTAAGGTGCTCCCGATTGTTAACCAGGATGGGACCTACAAAAGTCTCCTCCATTACAATGCCTTTGCAAAATACATACTGCAAAAAATAAATCCCCATAAAAAATCCGCTATTCCTACATCCATCAACCTCCTGATCAATACCTTGCGAGCCCAGCCAATCACCGTATTTGATGAGACCGAGGTACGTAAGTCCCTCATTGTGGTAGCCGGTTCTACAGAGGAAACCTTTCGAGCCCATCTATCTGCGGAAATGCCTGAAAATGCCCTGGTTATCGTGGGAGACAGAAAGGAAATACAGCGTTTCTGTATCGAAAAACATGTCAGGGCTCTGGTAATTACCAATGGGATTACCCTGGAAAAGGATATTATAGAACTGGCAGAACAAAATCGGGTCTCTATTATTATCAGCCCCTTTGATACTAGCTCCACATCTTTACTTATCATCTATTCCACCCCGGTAGGTTTTATGGGCGATGAGACCATTCAGCCGGTAAACCTGAGAGACCCGGTACGAAAGATCCGGCAGAGTCTTTCCCAGTCCGCGTCCCGCTGTCTCCCCGTGGTGGATGATGAAAACCATATAGCAGGGGTCATATCTGAAGGGGATCTGATTAAAGAGTCGAATCTGGAGGTTATTATGGTTGATCATAATGAACCCACCCAGGCAATAGAAGGTATAGAAAACTATAAAATACTGGAAGTGATCGACCATCACCGGCTGGGAAATCTTTCTACCCGATACCCCATCACGTTCATCAACAAGGTTGTAGGCGCTACGAGTACCATCATAACCAACCTGTACCGGGAACAACGGGTTCCTTTAGACCGACCAACCGCATCAATCTTACTGTGCGGCATCCTGGCTGATACGCTGGTACTCCAATCCGCCACTACCACCGATATAGACCGGGAAGCGGCGGAATACCTGGCATCTATAACCGGGCTGGAAATTCCCCAGCTCGGCAGAGAATTGATGAGTGCCGCAAGCCAGATTAATAACCGGCCCGCAGAAGAACTGGTTCGTATGGATATGAAAGAATACCAGGAACAGGGGGCCCATTTTACCGTGAGCCAGGTCGAAACCGATACACCAGAAGAATTGGTGGCTCGAAAGGATGAAATTTTAGCAGAACTGAACACGGTTAAACATGCGGGCAAACGACTCTTTAGTGCCCTCATGGTAACCGATGTAACCGAACTGACCTCTATTCTTTTTGTAGAGGGAGAAAAGAACTTTGTTGCCCAGCTCAGTTTTCCCAAATTAGAAGAAGGGGTATATATGCTTAAGGATATCGTCTCCCGTAAGAAACAACTTATGCCCTTATTGGCAGAACTTGTGGAAAATACGCAATAATGATTGACTCTATATTTATCGATATATACAATAGAGAGCATGAACACTATTGAAATATATGGTTACGCCGCCCAGGAAATCTGTTCAGGCTGTGAAGGGCATTGTGGTGATGGGGCTTGTCAGCCCGGTATAAAAAAAACTACAGAGACTCTAGTAGAGGAATTTACCTACCTGCTTAAGAAGGCGGGTATTCCGGCAGAGACCTATTTTTATGAAGCAACAAATGAAAATTTGGTCCGCAATGCGGATGTACACCGGGTTCTTTCCATGGCTGATCTTGCACCAGCCATTGTATTAAACGGTAAACTGCTCTTTTTTGGTGGATTCTCACCTGAAGGTCTTGTCGAAGAAGTAAAAAAACGGATTAATTATTAATGAGGGAATTAAAAGGACCCCTTCTCTTTAAACATTTTTATCTATACTAACTAACAAAATAAGTAAGCCTCAGGGGGTTATCCTATAAGGAGTACCCCTTAAAGGCTTTAGCAGCATCGAAAGGGCATTTAACGTTTTTGTTCAGGTGGTGAAAGAGCTTCAAACAGATTAAGGCCCCCAGGAAGGGCAAATTCATCTCCGTCTTGGGCTCCTGCATTACGGGCAATGCGAAAACCCACAGAATTAACCTTAAATGTCGGCACATTCCAGTAACGGTATGTCGTTCGGAGCAGTTTTTCCGGAGTAAACCAGGAACCGCCCCGAAGTACTTTTTGACCAGTTTGGTTTTGAGATCCATCTGGATTGACTACTTCTTCCTTTGGATAAGCTCCGTACCAGTCCCAGCACCATTCCCATACATTGCCACTCATATCGTAAAGGCCTAATGCATTGGGGGCTTTCTGAGCTACAGGTTTTGTACTTTTACCACTATTCGTCTCATACCAGCCTACAGAAGCAGCTGAGCTGTCAGTACCAGCATAAGGGGCCTTACTAAGGGGCTCATCGGTAATTGCACCTATTTGACCTCCCCGGGCAGCGTATTCCCATTCAGCCTCTGTGGGCAACCGATATCCATTTGCAGTCTTGTCCCATTCAACCTTAGTACCATCAATTTTATATGTGGGTATAAGCCCTTCCTTAAGACTTAAAGTATTACAAAATTGTATTGCATCATACCAAGAGACATATTCAACAGGACGATCCTTTCCCGGGAATTTCGAAGGGTTTGTACCCATAACCTCTTGCCATTGGGCTTGGGTAATTTCAGTATTGGAAATATAAAAAGAATTGACTGTAGTTTTATGTGGTCGTTCATTGGCGGAATAGGGCGCTTCATTACTGCCCTGCCAGAAGGTCCCCCCTTTCACAAAAATCATATTCAACGTTTGAGCTGCAAGACGAACTGGTACCAAACAAATAAAAAAAAGTACCATGACACGTAAGTAGATTTTATATTTAAGTAACACCATCCATTCATATCCTTTTCATGACATTTCGAGCTATAACCATTACTGAAGCCCTTGGTTACATTAAAATATCTTCCACTTTATAAATCTGAACGTTGTTCGACCACCCGGCTGATGAGGCCATACTTAACCGCTTCGTCAGCATTCATCCAGAAATCCCGGTCCGTATCCTTTTCTACCTGTACAAATTTCTGACCGGTCTCCTGGGAAATAAGCCGGTTGATCTTTTCCCGCAATTTTTCCAATTCCCGGGCATGAATTTCAATATCTGTAGCTACACCACGAATACCGGAAAGGGGTTGATGAATGAGATAATGGCTGTTTGGGAGCCCAATCCGCCGTTCCTTGGGAGCTGCAAGGAGAATTATTGCAGCAGCACTAGCTACAAGTCCCATACCGATGGTCCAGACAGGGGGCTTAACAAAACGGATCATGTCAAAAATGGCATACCCAGCATCTGCATCTCCGCCAGGTGAATCAATAAAGATCTTGATCGGATCATCACTCATATCTTCCAACAATAAAAGCTGGCGAATGGTTCTTTCTGCCAGTTCCTTATTAATTTCACCGGAAAGAAGTATCGTTCGTGTTTTTAACATCTTCCCAACGAGCGGATCAGGACCACCCTGAGGAACAGACTCTTTTTCTTCGGGCTCATCTTCACCTTCGTTACGGCGAATATATTCACTATATAAAGACTTCATAGGTTTCTCCTACAATTTTTTGGTACTTACAATATACGCGGATACGATAAAAGGGTCAATCAAATGCGGACTTCTAAAAACTTCAGTTCCTTAAGGTGCCCCTGAATATTGAACATTTTTTAATTTCTTTTCGCCAAAAAATTATCGTATTTCAGGTTGACTATATATATTATATTTGATATATTCAACATACAATATCATTCCCATGGAGGAACCTATGCCAGAAAAGGCTAAAAAAATAGTGATTATTGGCGGTGTGGCTGCTGGGGCTACAGCGGCAGCCCGACTTCGCAGGCTGGACGAATCTGCGGAAATAATTCTCCTTGAACGGGGCCCCTATGTTTCCTTTGCAAACTGCGGCCTTCCCTATCATATTGGCGGAACAATTGAGAAACGGAGCAAACTGCTCCTACAGACTCCTGAGGGTTTTTTCAGCAGATATCGAGTCCAGGTTATGTTGAACACCGAAGCTGTCGAAATTGACCGGCAGAAAAAAACTGTCACGGTGCGTAACAACAAGTCCCCAGATCCTAATCAGGCCCTTAGCACCATAGAGTATGATGGACTTATCCTTGCTCAGGGCGGTACTCCGGTTATTCCGCCTCTCCCTGGGGTTGACCAGACTCATGTGTTTAAGCTCTGGACCATTCCCGACATGGATGCCATTAACAAATACATAAAAGAGCACAATCCGAAACATGTGATCGTAGTAGGGGGTGGCTTTATCGGCCTTGAAACCGCAGAAGCCTTTGTTGAACGGGGACTCTTGGTAACCATCGTTGAACTTACCGACCACCTGATGCCCCCCATGGATGCTGTGTATGGCAAACGGATACAGGAACGCTTCGAAGCCGCAGGAGCTCTAGTCCTGGTCCAGAAGGGAGTGCAGAGTATTCAGAAGGATAGTGTTACTTTAAATGATGGCAGTACTATTCCGGCAGACATGGTACTCCTTTCCGTAGGGGTACGGCCAAATACGGAGCTCGCAAAAAAAGCAGGTCTTGAAATCGGAGCAACCGGAGCTCTCGTTGTTGATGAATATCTCAGGACTCAGGATCCCTTTATCTGGGCTGCAGGCGACATGATAGAGGTGGTTTCCCGGGTATCGGGGGCCAAGGTTCGGATTCCTCTGGCAGGTCCGGCAAACCGGCAGGGCCGTATTGCAGCGACCAACCTTCTAGCAGCCCTGGCTGAACAGCGGAGAGAAGCCGGACCGGCGCCCCTCAAGTACCGCGGAGCCATCGGGACCTCAGTGGTTAAGATTTTTGATGAGACCGCAGCCAGTACGGGATTTTCCCTTGCCGCAGCCCGCAGGGCCGGTTTGGATGCCCGGGAAACCACCATTCTCAAGGCCCATCATGCAACATATTATCCGGGGGATCAGGACCTCCTGTTAACCCTGGTCTATGAGGCAAAGACGGGAAAACTGCTCGGCGCCCAGGCTTATGGTAAGGAAGGTGTAGAGAAACGGATTGATGCAGCAGCGGTCGCAATTTATGCAGGGCTGACAGTTGAAAACCTTACGGAGATCGATTTTGCCTATGCACCGCCCTACTCTTCCGCCAATGATCCCCTGAACATGGCCGCCTTTACGGCAGTGAATACCATGACCGGCTACAGCCCTCAAATTTCTGCTGATGAACTGCCTTTGGATGGTTCAGTACAGATCCTCGATGTCCGGACCTATGGCGAATATGCCCATGGTCACCTGGCTGCGGCTATCCATATTCCCCTGGACGAACTGCGGGATCGATTGGATGAGCTATCCAAAGATAAACCGGTTCGGATCATTTCAAAAGGTGGTTTCGAAGGGCATTTAGCGAACCGGGTTCTGAAGCAGCTGGGTTACCAGGATGTTGCATATATAAGCGGTGGCTGGGCCACTCTCAGACTGAGAAAGGGTCTCAATATTGAAGCATAAGGAAGGAAGAGGAAGATGGCAGGAAATTTAGTAGAAGAAAAAATCAAAGTTGGAGCTCTGGTGGTAGATGTCCGTACAGAAGATGAATTTATGGATGAGGCTTTTCCCGGGGCGATTAACATTCCCGTGGGCGAACTGCAGGTTCGAATGAAAGAACTGGAACCCAAGGATCGACCTCTGGTTCTCTATTGTGCTTCCGGAGCCCGCAGTGCCCTGGCGGCCCGAATTCTAAAAGCCGCAGGCTGGACCGACGTCATTAACGCTGGCGGCCTCTGGGATATGCCCGGGTATTAATGATATACTGCAGGTACTATGAACCTGCTCTATGCTTTTTATGAACGAAGGGCCCTGAATGCCTTTGTGGAAAATGATTTCCCAAAAGCCAGGGATCTGTTCAACAAAATGCTCAAGAAATGGCCCCAGCGTATTGGCATCCGCCACAACCTGGGGCTTGTGTATGTTGCCCTCAGGGATTTTCAAGCTGCAGAAACCTGTTTTCTGAAAGACTTAGAGGACTACGGAGAATCAGTAAGCAGGCATCGAGCGTTGGGAGATCTTTATTTTTCCTGGGGAAAGGCAAGTGAATCGGCCCAGCATTACGAAAAAGCCCTTGCTTTAGCCCGTGCAGAAAACCGAGGTTCCAGATCCGAGATATCGCCGGATATCAATTTTATGCAGCGGCGCATTGCTCTTTGTAACAATGAAGAGGCTTTCCGGAAAGCCATGGAAGGAGAAGCGGCCCTGCAACGAGGTCTTGCAGCCCAGCAGCATAAAGACTGGGAGCTGGCTTACAGGGAATTTAAGACCGCAGCCGAAGCTGACCCGACCAACTTCCCCGCCTGGAATAACCGGGGGTCAATTGCAATGAATATGTACAAAGATATTGATGAAGCGAAGCGCTGCTTTGCCGAAGCCGCCAAACTGAGCGCGGCTCCGGCAATAATGCAAAACCTGTTATTGGTTACGAAAGGCCGGTAATTTTACCCGATTCATCAATATCAATTCCCATAAAGGCGGGCTTACTGGGAAGACCAGGCATGGTCGTCATATCACCGCAGAGAGGATAAACAAAGCCCGCTCCTGCGGCAAGCCGAACTTCCCGGATTGGGAGCCGCCAGCCCTTGGGGGCCCCTTTCAGGGCTGGATCATGGGAAAGGGAATACTGGGTTTTGGCCATGCAGATGGGTAAAGTCCCAAATCCATCGGCTTCGAGTTTTTCCAGAGTTTCCCGGCTTTCATCACTATAATCGACCCCATCAGCCCCATAGACATCCCGGGCAATAGTCTCGATCTTAGCAGTAAGACTCTGATTAAGTTCGTACAAATACTGAAATTGCTTTGGTGCTTCGCATGCCTTTTCAACTGCTTCAGCCAGATCCGCGGCCCCTTCTCCGCCCTGTTCCCAGTGATGGGTTACCACCGCTGCAAAGGCCCCTGCCTGTACTGCAGTTTCCCGTACCAGATCCCACTCAGCCTGGGTGTCCGTAGGAAAGGCATTAATGGCGACAACCGCAGGAATCCCAAAGCGCTTAACAATGCCGAGATGGGCGACCAGATTGGAAAGACCTCGGCGTAATAAGTCAAGATTTTCTTCTTTGTACTCATTGGGAAGGGGTTTCCCGGGAACCACCGCAGGGCCGCCTCCATGGGATTTTAACGCCCGGACCGTAGCCACCACCACGACCGCATCGGGAACAAGACCGCTGGTTCGGCACTTAATATCAAAGAATTTTTCCATTCCCATATCGGCACCAAAACCGCTTTCGGTTACCACATAGTCCGCATAGCGAACCGCAATCTGGTCAGCAATGACCGAAGAGTTGCCATGGGCAATATTGGCAAAAGGACCCGCATGAATAAAAGCAGGCTGGCCCTCCAGGGTTTGGAGCAGATTCGGCTTAATCGCGTCGCGAAGCAGGGCTGTCATTGCCCCGGCCACACCAAAATCTTCCGCAGTGAGCGGTTTTCCCTTCGTATCATGGGCAACTACCATCCGGCCAATCCGGGACCTGAGATCTCCCAGATCTGTAGCCAATGCAAGAATTGCCATGACTTCACTGGCTACAGAAATATCAAAGCGGCTTTGGCGCACCGGTCCGTCTTCCCGGTCACCGAGTCCGGTAATAATGTGCCTGAGGACCCGGTCATTCATATCCACAACCCGGCCGATACCAACCCGATAGGGATCAATGTTCAGTTTCTGCAAACCCAGCTTTTCAAAATAAGCGTCGGACCAGCGGCTTTCATGATACAGCCGGGCATCGATAGCTGCAGCGCAGAGATTATGGGCCGCAGAAACCGCATGAATATCTCCCGTCAAATGCAGGTTGATGTCCTCCATGGGGATCACCTGACTGTACCCCCCTCCTGCAGCACCCCCCTTGATACCAAAAGTGGGCCCCATGGAGGGTTGTCGCAATGTTGCAACCGCACGATGCCCCCGATACCCCAACCCTTGCACAAGGCCCACTGTGGTAGTTGTTTTGCCTTCTCCCAGGGGTGTGGGGCTGATAGCGGTTACATCAATATATCGGGCTCGTTTTGGTAAATCGCTTTGTCCAAGTTTCCAGTCTATCTTAGCCTTTATATTCCCAAATAACTCAACCGATGAACCTGGCAAACCTAATTTCCGTGCAATGTGTAATATAGGCTCGATCTGAGCCTCCTGGGCGATCTCAATATCCTTTGGAACGGGGTAGCGCTTGCTCACTGCCATGGGGTAAACCTCCTAACCTAGTATCCAGGATGAGCCTCGTAAGGCTAATCAATTTTCTAACTGCCATTGATTATAGGCACTTCTTAGAAACTGAAGTATAAAAACTTTAATATTTAAAACACCCTTATTCTACATAGACCCGCGGGACCCGTTTGTTGATCCCACAGGTGATCTCATAAGGGATAGTCCCCAAAAGTTCTGACAGTTCTGCGGCGGTAGGATCCGCTTCGGTTCCACCAAACACAGTCACCGGTTCCCAACGCCTAACAGGACTATCCATTCCAAGGTCTATCATACACTGATCCATGCAAATTCGTCCAACTAAAGGATACCGCCTACCTCCTATAGACAGGGATAATTTCCCTGAAAGCCGCCGGGGAAGTCCATCGGCATACCCAATAGGAAGTGTTCCGATAACGGTTTCCTGTGACGCTTGCCATTTCCGGCCATAGGAAATGGCTTCTCCCGGATATACCTTCTTCATAAAAACCACATGGGTTTGCAGTTCCATTACTGGTTGTACAGGTACTGTCTTTGCTAATTCTGGAATGGGAGGATAACCATAGGCTAACAGACCCGGCCGTACCATATCAAAATAGGAATTTTCATGAAGAACTACCGCTCCGGAATTTGCCGCATGAAGGATTCCCGGTTTATAACCATGCTGACACAATGCATCCACAGCATCTGAGAATCGCTGAAGCTGCTTTTGTGTGTAGGCCCGATCATCGGTATCGAGAGAATCAGCCACGGAGAGATGTGTAGCAGTTCCTTCCCAATGAAGTGATGGATAGGATGTTATCACCTCAACCAGATCCAAAATATTTTCCGGACGACATCCAATCCGTCCCATTCCAGTATCAATTTTAATATGTACCGGAAGTATTTCACCAAGCCGTTCCGCAGTTTTCCCGACCAAATGAGCAAATTCTGTATCTGGTACGAGGGGAGTAATGTGATATCGGACCACATCCTCCAATTCTTCAGGAATGGGGAGGGAAAAAAGCAGGATAGGGGCCACTATCCCCGCTTCCCGTAATTCAATTCCTTCCTGTACAGAAGCGACCGCAAGGAATTTTGCTCCTGCTTTAATAGCTGCAATACCGATCCTTACCGCCCCATGTCCATAGGCATCGGCCTTTACCGGAATACAAATCGCCGTTTTTGGCCCAATTTTTTTTCGAATTTCAGCAAGATTTGCCTTAAGTCGCTCAAGATGGATAATTGCTCGTGTAGCTCGCATAATACCTCATATTAAAGCACTATTTTCTATATACGTCAGCCCATCAACCATCTCTGGAATTTTACTAAAATCTATAGTATATTAAAATTGTAAATGTTGAAAACATCTAGAATCCTAAATAATATAGTAATCCTCATCTTATCATTTTTCATACTATCATGTACTGACATATCATCAATTATTCCACAATCAAGTACCTACAAAGTTGCTTTATACATTGACAATACTCCCCTTGAAACCAACGGATTAATCAATGCACAGAAAATAATAAAACCGGTTTTTATTAATTCTGTTGACAATGATCCTGATGTCCAAGGCCTATCAATACACATAAAAAACTTACAAAACGAAGAAGTTTCTTCAGAGATTCTCTATGTAAAATCCCCAATTGAGACATCAGGAACGAGGATCTTGCTTCCCAACCTTGATAAAAATCTTCCAGAATTTCAATTACCAAAGGACTTAATGATAGGCCCCTATCTCATAGTAATCAAAGTTTTAGGGAATTCCACAGTATTATCTGAAAAAGAAATACCCATATATTACTTAGGAGACGCGACCCTATCTATTACGAGTCTTTATAGTTATCCCCCTGGACATAAACCTTCACCGACAGCACCACTGTACCCCCCACATATCAACCTATTGATTGAAGGCTCTATTGTCTTTGATATTCGACTGGATCCATACCTTATATGGTATGAAGGAGCAAACATCCTCAAAGAAGGCAGACTTACAGAATTGTCTCCGACCTTGCTATGGGAAACCTCTCAAAAAGAGGGCTTTCATACTATTCGGTTAGAAGTGTATCCTGAAAGTCCTCATAGTTCTAAACTAAATATCAAAGTACCATGTATAAGTGCAAATCTCCGTATTGCAATTTCAAAAAATGCACCAATTCCTGGCATTGATTTTGCGGCAAACAACTATTCCTGGTGGTATCATTTTTTAGGGTCTCTTTCAGCAGAAACAACAAACAATGACTCCGAAGATTATTCTCTTGTTAAAAAGGGATTATCTGATCCGCTTTGGTTAGCAGGAACAGACTCCTATGGCTTGGCAATTGGAGAAGTCCATCAGTATCTACTAAAAAAACCAATATTAGCAGAAAAGGATAACCAACTACACCAAGGAACTATTCTACTACGTTTTGCTCCCTTTAGTAAAAATGCTAAGGGAACTGTTTTTTATGCAATATTTGAAAATAGAAACAATCCTAAAGCAGCATTTGCCATTCGTTTGTGTATAGACTCTGATAAACTTATTCTTAAAGCTCAGGTTGATGAAAATTCAATCCAAACGACTACATTGCATACTATGTTAGAACCACTTACTTTTTATACTATCGAATTACTTTTACAACAGAAAGGATCCAATATAACGATAGCAACAGCCCCCAATACCAGTCCGGTACTTACATTACCACTTCCAGATGATTTTGTATATGCAAATGAAGGTTCATTTGGTTTTGGTGAACAACAACTGGAAACTACAGACATTTCACTTTACCAAAGTCCAATTCCAGAACAACTTTTAAACGATAGTACGCTGACCTCTATGACAAATACGGAGCTTCATACACTATTTCCCATCATTGCAATAATTGACGAGTTTGGTGTCAAGTTATAAAATCTGCAAACCATAAAAAGATTTCTTCTATGCTTTGATTTTTATCTATTGTTGTACTATATTCTAGATAGTTTTTATTGCTGAGGAGGATTTATGTTAAAAAATCGATTCTGGGGACCCTTAATTACAGCCTTCTTTGTTATTTCGTGTGTATCATCACCTGAACCTAAAGCTCAACAAGAAGAAATGCCAAGTGCATCAGTCCCAGCTCCTAAATCTGATGCCAGAAAAAGAGCTCAAGAGCTTATTACTGGTGAAAAGATGGCAGACGAAGCTTCAACAAAATCAGACAATACTCCAACAGAAACAACAAAAATAGGAACAGAAAAACCTGTATTAACTACTACTGAACCCTCTAAAGAAGAAAGTGCACCTGAGTTAAGCCCGAAGGAAAAACAGTTCTTTGAAAATTACCTTAAAAGGCTCAAGTATATGATGGTTGTCAAAGAAGGTGCTACAGTTTCAGAATTTCAGAAACGATCAATCTTAACAAAAGGGAATGAGGTGCTTCTTAAGCAAGGCTATGATGTTATTCAGTATGACCAGCTTCTGAAAAATATAGAGGATCAGCGAGCCGCCTACGAAGCTGAAGTTGGTTCTTCTATGAGTATAACCCAATATATTGCACAAAAGTTAGGCGCCGATGTGTATGTAGAACTGGACTGTATTCCCCGATCTTCTACTGAAAATAGCCGTCATTATGGAGAGGCAAACTTTACAGCTAATATGTATGATCCTTCTACTGCAGAATTGCTAGGTTCAGTAACCTTTAGAACAGACCGTTCTATCAGTACTACATCCCAGGAAGATGCCCTTATTAATGCAATTACCGCAGGAACAGCCCAGCTCATGCCTCGAATTATCAGAGATTCTACCAATGTGTTGAGAAACCGCTATGCCAACGGTATTCGGTATCAGGTTATTATTCAAAGAACTACTGATTCAAGGGCGGTTGCAGCCTTCAGACGGAATTTACGGTCCCGGGTACGGGAAATCGTGATGGGACCCAGTGCGGCGGATCAAACTACCATGGATGTCTACCTTTTTGGTTCCCTTTCTGATTTAGAAGATGCCTGCTATAGCGCTTTCGAAAAAACCCCTGGGATGGAATCGGCTTACTGGGTCTACACTCGGGGAAAAACGATAACTTTTAATACCGGATCCTGATATTTTATTCTTACTGTGATATTGGTTATTATGGTACCTGGTAGGTACTTAAAAACTTACCCATTGTCGGTTAACACCCGATTCTAAGGAGGAGAAAGTGAAAAAGATTTATGTAGCTCTGACAGTTGCCCTGGTTGCACTTTCAGTTGCTGGCTGTGCAAGTAAACCCGCTGCTAAGGAACCACCCAAAGAACAAGTTCCTACAAAAGGACCAAATTATGTCGTAATTGATCATAAAACAATGGCTCTTGGCGGTGCTATTCCTGACTGGCTTGAAATTTACATGAATGGTGGTGGGCTACGAGATATCGAAGCCCTTCCGAAATACAAAGATGTTTTTGTATTTGTCGGCGAAGATTCTGGTACGAACCTGAACGCACTCCGCCAGTGGGCTACGGGATTCTCTGTTGCTCAAGATATGGCACGGCTCGTATCGACCCGTGTACAAGCCCGCTTCGCCGGTGCTGCTGCGGGTAGCCCTGATGATGAGTATGGCCGGTACTTTGAAAACGTCGTGAAAACCGCCTCTGATGCGACCTATTCAGGAGCCCGTAAAGAAGCAGATTTTTGGGTTCTGAAGCGATATTTCAAAGCAGATGGCAAGACCGTAGATCGGGAAGTATATGATTACTATGTTCTTGTTACTATCGATAAGGAGACCCTGAAAAAACAAATTGATAATGTTTTAAACGGTGTAAAAACCGACAAGCCACTCACCAAGGAACAACAGACTGCGGTAGACCGGGTAAAACAATCCTTCTATGAAGGGTTCTAATCTGAAAAATACTGTTTTATAGGTTCTGAGCGCCTCTAAAAACTCAGTTAGGTTTTTATAGAGGCGCCTTTAAGCTGTGGTAGACTTTTAAAAACTTACAGAGTTTTTAGAAGAGCCCATCTTAAATGGGCTAATGTAAAGGTTCTGTATGAGCCCCAGGGGCGGTACCATCCGGGAGGAGGGGCCGCCTGTTTTTTTAGGAAATATTATGAATAAGAAAGAAAGCAGCCTATTAGTACTTATCATGGCTTTGTTATTGGCAGCCTGTGCAGGCGGCCCCGCGGCCAAGACTGACCAGAGCAGTAACACTCCACCACCTGCATGGGCCCTAGAAACCCCTGGACCAAGTGGTGGATTCACCTATTTTGTGGGGTATGCAGACGGACCGGCAAATGGTGAGGTACAAGCCACAGAGGCTGCCACGGCAAGCCTTATTGCCGAAATCATGCGGTATATCGGTGTTACGATAACCGCTGAATCCTCTGCAACGGCTCGGTCTACACTGGACAGTTTCCAGGCAGATCTGGTACAGACGGTGAAGCAGACTTCATCTAACCGGGTAGCCGGATTCCAGATTGCTGAACGCTATGTTCAAAAAAAACCTAATGGAGTTACGGTCTATATTCTTGGTAAATATAACACTAAGGACCTGGAAGCGGAAAAGAAGCGGATCGCCGCTGTATTCCAGGAAAAGATTGATGCAGTGGCTGTTCCTGAAGCAAGGGGAAAGGAACTTCTTGCAGCAGGGGATGTGATTGGTGCAGTACGGCAGTTTATAGCCGCAGCATCAGCAGCATCAGGGGCAACTATAGAAAACGCGTCTATTAAGTTTGAACGGAATATCAATAATGCCAGAGAAGCGGTAGCTCTCATCAAACTAGAGAAATTAAACGACCGGCTCCAAGCGAGCCCAGGAGTTGCATTTAAAGAACCCTTCAGAGCCCGAATTTCAAGCAATGGGAAACCGATACCTCAGGCTCCCATCATCGTAGGCTATCAATCCAAGCTGGCCAATGGCCGGATGACCACGAAAACCGTAAAGGTTCTCGCAGGGCCCGATGGGGTCGTGGACTTTAACCATCCGTCTCCCGATTTTGTTGGTAAAGCGACCCTTACCATGAGACTCGACCTGTCAGCCGAAATGGAAGCCCTGTATAATGCAGGCGATACGTTTCAATCCCTTGTAGCAGGCTTGGAGGATGCTATTGCGGATAAACGGATAAGTTTTGAGTATACCATAGTTTCCCAGGCTAAAAACATTCCCATGGCAGTACTCATTGTAGATACCGACACTGGGGGGAATCTATCGATAGGAACCACAGGCTCGGCCTTACTCCAAACCCTGAGTTCCAATGGTTTTAAGGTATTGGTGGCACCGATGACCGCCGACCAAATAGCCGGTAAGGACGATTCAGCGATTTTGGCTGCTGCAAAGACAGCCCTTGCGGGTAAGGCGGAACGTTTTGCCTATGGCCTCAGCCGCGTGGTGTCCGTAAAGGATGATAAAACACAAAAAATTGTCACCGTTTCTGTGGAAGTTAAGGTGGTAGAGCTTGCAAGCGGCAGGATTCTCTATTCATCGGTAAAACAGGTACCTGGCCTCGGTAGTACTGAAAAGGAAGCCATGGAAGCAGCCCGGCGGCAGTTAGGTCAGAAAACCATTGGTGATGATCTTGCTGCAGCCCTGCCGTGATATTGGAACTGGTAGCAGCCCTGTCGTGACAATAAGGGTTGTAACTACCACGATATAAAAAGCAGCTGAAAAACAAAAGCCCCGGATGATGCCGGGGCTTTTGTTACATAGGAGCGACAACTAGGGATATATACTATAAGACCTTGCGGAGAAATTCTCTGGTTCGAGGGTTTTCTGGATTTCCGAAGATTTTATCTGGCGGGCCTTCTTCGGCAATGATACCGCTGTCCATAAAAAGAATACGTTTTCCCACTTCCCGGGCAAAGCGCATCTCATGAGTTACCACAATCATCGTCATACCTTCAGAAGCAAGATCTCGCATTACTTCGAGAACCTCTCCAACCATCTCAGGGTCCAAAGCACTGGTGGGTTCATCAAAGAGCATAACATCGGGCTGCATAGCCAGAGCCCTGACAATGGCAATACGCTGTTTTTGTCCTCCCGAAAGTTTTGGGGGAAATACCTGAGCCTTGTCAGTAAGTCCAACCCGTTTGAGGAGTTCCATAGCACGATTTTCTGCTTCTTCTTTGGTAAGCCCCCGCAGTTTAATTGGTGCCAGGGTAATGTTATCCAGAACATTCATGTGTGGAAAAAGGTTAAAGAGCTGGAACACCATTCCCATCTTACGCCGATGTAGATCCAGATCATGCCCCGCCCGAGTTATATCCACACCTTCGAAAATCACCTGACCGCTAGTAGGTGTCTCGAGCAGGTTAAGACAGCGGAGAAAGGTACTCTTCCCCGAACCAGAGGGTCCGATAATGACAGCCACATCGCCCTTCTCAAAACTGGTACTGATGCCCTTGAGGACTTCCAGAGAACCGAAACGTTTATACAAATCTATTGTTTTTATCAGTTCTTCGTTATGAGCGTTCACCGGAATGCATCCTCCTTTCAATATAAGCCAGCAGTTTGGAAAGCGGGAAGGTCATAAGGAAATACAGGAGCGCCGCAACCAGCAGGGGCTCAAAGGGCTGAAAGGTGTTTCCCCGAATGGTATCGGCTTTGTACATGAGCTCACCGATACCAATGATCGAAACAATAGAAGATTCCTTTATGACTACAACAAATTCATTTCCCAGAGCAGGAAGAATGTTTCGAATGGCCTGGGGAATAATGATATGCCGCATGGCCATACGATGAGGCATCCCGAGAGACCGGGCGGCTTCCATCTGTCCCTTATCAACAGCCTGAATACCAGCTCTGAATATTTCTGCCACATAGGCCCCTGAATTAAGGCCAAGGGTTATAACCCCTGACATGAAGTCGGAGAAATTAATCCCTAGTATAATCCCGATCCAGGGAATATCGGGGAAACGGATCCCTATAGTCTGAAGGCCATAATAAATAATAAAAAGCTGTACCAGGAGGGGGGTACCCCGGATAAACTCAATGTAAGCGGTAGCAATAAACCGGAGGGGCTTTCTGCTGGAGAGCTTTAACAGGGAAAGAAAAAGCCCGATAGCGGTACCTATGATAACCGCCAAAGCTGCGAGCAAAATAGTGTTCTTAGCCCCTACGATGTAAAACTGCCAATATTTACCTAAAAATGTGAAGTTCACGCTCGCTTACCAACTTCTAATTTTCTACCAGTTCATTGGCTTCAGTAACAAACTGGTCTATTTTCTTTTCAGCCATCAGCCGTTCCACGGTCTTATTGATGGCCGCCAGAAGTTCCGGGTTCCCTTTCTTTACTGCAATAGCGGATCCACCTTGGTCATCGGTGAAGGTAGGTGCTGCTAAGGCCAGATCAGGGTTGTTATTCACATAGGCAGTGGCCACAGGGAGTTCCGCGACGATTGCATCGACTTTTTTATTTTTAAGGTCCAGAATGAGGTTCTTAATGGTACCCAATTCCTTAACCTTATCGGAAGGCTTTTCAGCTTCAGCTTCAGAGAGACCGAGGATTTGAGTCTTGGCAATACCAACCTGGATGGTACCCTTCTGAGCAGAAAGCCGAGCATTTTTCAGAGCCTCAACGGTCTGGTATTTTTCCTTATCTTCTGCCCGTACAATCACCCCATGGACCGCATAATAATAGGTAGTACTGAAATCGACACTCTTTTTCCGCTCTTCCGTAGGGGTCATACCGGAGATGACAATATCGATGGTACCAGCCTGCAGGGCTGCCAGGAGTCCATCAAACTGCATATCCTTTATCTCTAGTTTTACACCGAGGTCTTTGGCGATTTCCTGGGCAATAGCAATATCAAACCCAACGATAAGATCCTTTCCGTCCTTAAGACTGTGAAATTCGTAGGGTGGATAATCTGCCGACGTACCAATAACCAGGGTCTTGGCTTTCTGAATTTTATACAGAGCATCCTGTTTTTGGTTTGATGAACAGGACAGGCTGATTCCTGCCAGAACTGCAATGGTTATGAGGACCGTTGAGAAAGAAACAAACAATTTGCAAGATTTCATGATTCCTCCATGGATGTATAATTATACATTTCAGAGTATAAATATACACGGCTTTAGTCAAGGTAGCCTAAGGACCGGCTTATCCTTGCTCGGGAAACTGAAATAATTTCTCCAGTAGCGACCCGAACCAGCCTGAGGTACACTTCCCAGGCATTATCATCACCCTTGGTAACAGGAAGACTAATCATACTTGGCAGGATAAGATATTCTGCCCCTACAAGGTTACCCACCTTTGCGGCACTTGCCGGATCTGCGATCGCCGACAGAGAGAGTTCCAATTCCTGGAGTATTGCCTGGAGATCATTCCGTTCTACCAGGGTAAAACGCTGAGACTGATTTGCTGCCTGTAAAAGCCGTGCACTGAATCGTTCAGCATTCTTCTTTTCCAATGACGAAGCAGCTTCCGGATACGACAGAGGAACCAGAGAAACACGGGTCCCCTTTGTGATGGGTGTAGTAGCATAATCCAAAAGACGGACAACAGTTTCGGTGAACAGCTCATCCAATATTGACTCTACATCCCGTTCGGGGACTGCTCTAGCCTCATAATAGTCATCTGAGGGAACACTGACTGAATCTCCTGAAAGAAGACTAATTTCTTCTTTGGCTAGTCGGATGATAATTGCCTCAAGACGATCTGCGGTCCAGTTTGCCCCTGTATGATGGCTTACTGCACCAGGGGCACCACCTTCGCTTTCACCTTTTTCACCATAGGTTAAAAAGATATATTTTCCCCGACTTCGCTGGGATATCTGACGGAGCTGATACTCTCCATCGAGGGTGAGGCCCCCAGTTCCAATGCTGTGGATTCTAATAGCCTGGGTACGAGCCCGCTCTACGGATTCATTATAGGGGATACCATCAATATAGGTATGGGCTGGGGCATCGGTAATGATGAATATCAACCGAGCGCCATTAGGATTCCAACCCATTTTATCATCTAATGCAACTGCCAGAGCAGCTTCCAGGTCTTCCGGCGTATCACCACCACCATCTGCTTTGGCTTTGGCTAAATTTGACTGAAAATTTTTCAAATTCTCCGTTAGGGGGAAAGGCCAAGTAATATAATCATCACCCCGATCGCGATAGAGAACTAAGCCGAAACGAAGTTGCGGACGCGGAGTAGCCAGATCCAGATTATCCCTGATGATTTCGATAGTTGCTTTGAGCCGCTCGATTTCTTCGCCCATAGAGCCAGTAGTATCCAGAATAAAAACAATATCAAGCGGTACTGGTGTAGGAACCCATAGGGCGCCCTGACTCGGTTTGGTGGATAAAGATAATTCAATATTCCGCAAGCCCTGGGGAGAAACGGAAATCCGCCCTTGCAAGGCTTGTTTGCCACTGCCAGATCCCGGCGTGCTAGCTTCAATATTCCAGAGCCCCGGAGAATCTGTTAGCGGATTGATGAGTACCCTGCCATCTGCATAGGTTTTTATCTGTTCTACGAGAACCTTTTTTTCGTTATAGACTGAGACAAGTGCATTGGGGATAGGCTTTTTACGTTCATCAAGAACAGTAAGGATAATCCGGTTTTCTACGGGAACGGGTCTGATACCGGGTGTATCCTTGAAACGATTAAGAAAATCGAGGAAATAGTTATACTGGGTATTATCATCTACAAGGCCTGCTTTTAAGCCGGATTCAATGTTTTTACGCCCCGAGACAGAACCTGTAGTATATTCAGAGCGGCCTACTTTTTCTGACACACCATAGTCATCCATTTCGGTATCCCCAAGCCCTATCTTTGGAGCTGATTTAGCATCCTTTGCAGGTTCTGGGGCTGTAACCATTGGAGTGGTAGAATCTCCTGATACGGTAGCGACCGCAGGAGCCGAAGAAGAACAGCCTATGTTCATCAAAATGAATAGAACGAATAGACAGGCTAAAATAAATTTGACCGTTTTCATACTGCAAGTATAGCCCAAGGGAGCCCTTGACGCTAATTTTTTTACTCGATACAGTAAGCCATTCCCGGAACAAACTAATGAAAGCTATTTCTCATTACCATACCCCAGCCCTCGCGGAGACTGCGCTAGCTGAACCTTTGCGTAAGCTCTACGAGATTTATGACAGAATAGAAAAGAGCCAGGCAGGGTGGATTTCTGCCACACCATTCCGATGCCCCGAGGGTTGTGGATCCTGTTGTGACCACTTTGAGCCCGATATTCTCGATGTGGAAGCCTATTTTCTCGCGTCCTGGCTACTCATTCATCAACGGGATAGGATACATTCGATACCTTTTGATTCTGACCAAAAAGGATGTATCCTCTCAGATCAGAATAATCCATATCATTGCACCGTCTATGAAGGCCGTCCTCTCATTTGCAGGCTTTTTGCCTATTCGGGAGACCGTGGTAAGGATGGTTCGGTACGGTATCGACCCTGCAAATTCATGAAAAGTGATTCGGTGAGCAGCCATACGGGGAAAACCTATTCGGCGCAAGAACTGCAGGAACTGTTCGGAACCCTTCCTCCTGTCATGGGGGACCTCGCAGGAGAGGCCGCCATGTTACTTCCTGAACGGTCCGGTGATCGTGCACCGCTCCGGGAGATACTTCCTGTGGCTTTGGCAAAAATTCAGTATATCCTTGACCTGGCGGCTTTCTCTGCCCAGGCTAGACAAAATGACCCCGATGGGAATAACGACGGCGATAATGATAACGATGGAGCACCTCTGCCTCGGGCGAGCTGATGGACCTTTATACCGAAAAGGGTTTACGCCACTGGTTTTCCCAAAGAATTTCAGTCAGAGGCAGCCGGTGCTTATCCGCCACGGGCCGTTCTGTATCGGCGGGATAACCTAAGGCAACCAATTCCACTACAGGGACCTCATTTGGTATCTGGAGCACTTCCTTGACTGGTTCCGGGTCGAAAGAGCCAATCCAGCAGGTACCAAGACCCATAGCTGTTGCTGCCAGAGTAAGGTGGTCAATCGCAATAGCCACGTCGATAGGGTAAGCCGGTTCACCACAGCGCATTATTCGTTTATCTGTTTCAGCACAGGCTACCACAATCACCGGACATTGTTTTAAAAAAGGTTGCCCTCCTGCAGTGGCAACTTTTTCCCGTAATTCTGGATCAGTAACCAAAATAAAACGCCATTCCTGAGCATTCCGTGCTGAAGGGGCAAGGCGAACCGCTGAAAAAATAGATACTATTTTTTCCCGCTCTACGGTCTTATCAAGAAAGGATCTAACACTTCGCCGATGGGCAATTGCATCAAAGAGGTTCATAGTTATATTCTAGAAGCCGCATCACACTATTGCAAGATTAAGGGGGTCTTTCTTGACTCGGTTGTTTATAGTACTACCTTGGATTTTTCTTTCACTTTTTGGTCTATGGCTTCTTGTAGTTATCGGTATAGGTCTTCGTTCTTACAGGCTCATGTTCAGAGCACAATTCCAGGATCTGGAATACTGCCGCACCTGGGGACTCGAACATAACGAATACACAGAGGACTTTCTGAATCTCCCCTGGGAACTGGTCCGTATTCATTCAGCCTACAGGGATGCCCCTATTGGCGCCATAGTACTTTCCGCACCAGCAGCCCCAGTAGGACTTGATGCAAAGGGGATAGCAGTTTTTGTCCATGGTATCACCTGGACACGCTATGGGATGCTCAAATACATGCAGCCCTTTATCGATCGGGGCTGGCATGTGGTAGCCATTGATCTGGCAGGCCATGGAGATAGCCCTGGGGGGAACAAATCGGTCCCTGCCTATGGCTACCATGAAAAACATGATATTGGTGCGGTGGTCAATTGGGCTCGAGACCGTTTTGGAGTAAATCTGCCGCTCATTCTAATAGGAGAGTCTATGGGAGCAGCCACGGTTCTGCAGTATGCACCGATAGGAGCTCCCGCAGGCACATCAGCAGAAACCTGGAAAGTACAGGCCATCATTGCCGATTGCCCCTACTCTTCTGCGGCGGATGAGCTTGATGCACGGCTGGCCGATACGGGAATTCCTCGCTTTATTGCAAAACCAGCCCATAAGATAGTTGATATGCTACTGTACCTGTTCCGGGGTTACCACCTGGCAGATCCCTCGCCCAAAGAAGCGGTGCTGCAAAGCCCGGTTCCTATCCTGTTTATCCATGGAGAGGCGGATACCTATGTACCCACCTGGATGTCCCAGGTCATGGCAGACCGACGGGGTTCTCTTAAAACAGGCCCTACAGAGCTGCTACTCGTACCCGAAGCAAGTCATGCCAAAAGCGTGATGGTAAACCGGGACCTCTGGTTCGAACGGGTCTTTGCTTTTTTAGACAAGCATGTGAAGTAACGAAAGGCCGCTCACTTAAGCGGCCTCTTAATTGACGTTCTATTTCAATAATCGATTAAAAGCGGCGTTTGAGACTTTTAGCAATATAGAGAGCCTGCTTATCCTTACTAAGAACAAGAAGGGCTGCACCAATCACCCCAAAAACGAGAGTGTTGATAAGAAGTGGCATTCCATAGCCAATAAGTCTTCCACGTCCTTGAAAGATGCTCAGCAAGCGCGGGCTCAACCAGACAAGGGGCAGCACCGCAAGGCCTGAAAAAACAGCCAGTTTTGTTGTATATCCCAGGGCTGATGCAACGGCCCGTCCTACTGCGACCTGGGGATTTCTCCGCAGGAAGAGCAGCAGAAAGACCGTATTCACCATACTTGCCAGGGTAAGCGCTAGAGCGACCCCTCCCCCCTTCATAGGCCCCACCAGAAGGGCAGCCAAGATCATATTCACAAAAAAAGAAAGAATTCCCGCCAGAGTCGGCGACTTGGAATCACTCTGAGCATAGAAGGCTGGGGCCAGTATACGGTTAATCGCAATAAAAAAAAGTCCTACTATATGATAGGTAAAGGCGTTTTTTGTAAGCGCCACCGACTCCTCATTAAAGCTATTAGCTTGAAATAACAGGCGAATTATGACTTCTCCCTGCTGGAGCGAAAATATCGTCACCGGTATGGTAATAAGGGCGATGATATCCATGGCTGTTATGAGCCGCTGGTTATACTCAGCCCACTGACCTTTTTTTGCATAACCCGCCAGATCCGGCAACAGTACCGTTCCGATAGAAACCGCAAATATGCCAAGGAACAGTTCTTGAAGCCTGAGAGAATATTGTAGGCTCGACACAACCCCCGGTCCAGCCCGCCCTGCCAGGGCAGTGGATACCAGGTCATTGAGCTGATAGGCCGCCATACCGACTATAGTCGGGCCTACAAGACGCAGAACCGTCCTGGTACCCGGGTTGGTAAAGGCTTTTTTCATACTAGAGAAGCTAATCCTATACCCAAGCCGGTACACCGCCGGCCACTGGATAAGGCACTGTAAGGTTCCCCCGATAAGAACTCCCACTGCCATGGCCCGGGCGGGATTTCCAAGTAGGGGTGAAAGCCCATAGGAACAGAGGATGATGACCACATTCAGAACTATTGGTGCAAATCCAGATGGCGCAAATATGGAATGGGAATTGAGAATTCCCTGAAGGAAAGCGGCAAATGAAATAAGGGCCAAAAAGGGAAACATGATCTGGGTAAGGAGAATTGTTTCATTCAGTTCCTTAAGGCTGAAAATAGGTACCAGAAGGGGAGTGAGAGCTATACCGAGAAGTACCACCAGCGTTACCAGAAACGTGAGGAGAGTAATAAATGATGATAAAAAGTCCTTTGTTTTTTCCTTGTTATCCTCGATCAGATATCCCTTAAAAGTAGGAATAAAAGCTACCGCAATAGACCCTTCAGCAAAAAGACGGCGAAACAGATTCGGTATCATAAAGGCAACACTGAAGGCATCCGAAAGGGGGCTGGTGCCCAGAAGGGCCGCCTTAACCATTTCCCGTACCAAGCCTGCGATTCGGGACCCGAGGGTTAACAGCGAGAGAATAGACCCCTGCTTTACAAGGCTTGCCCCCCTGCTATTTCCATTCTGCCCAGCCCGCTCTGGAGTCGGGCTGGGCATTGGTGCATTATCATCAGCCATGGGCTGGCTCCTCTTCTGGTGTAATGAGCGGGTGTAAATCCTGGGGACGGTTAGTGATGATCCCTGCGGCGCCTTTTCTAAGCAGATCCTGAGCTACATCAAGATTATCTACAGTCCAGGGAACAATGGGACGCGCCCCAAGGGCTCCAAGGGTAAAGGAGAAAGCCTTCGATACTTTATTATGTATTGGTTTTAAGTAGTCACAACCCGAAATCCAGCGGCCTTCACCATGATGCAGGTAAACAGGGAGTTCCGGATCATCACACCAGATGACCGCTGTAGGAAACTGGAGCGCACGTTTTTTAAAGTTCCGTAGCGCAATCGGATTAAAGGATGACACGGTAATATGCCCTTCTGCTCGTTTGCCAAAGGATTCGAGCATTTCTGCCAGAGCTCCAGGCAGGGGATCACCGGCAGTTTTTCTGGTTTTAAGTTCTATATCGATATACATATCGGGCAAGAATGCATCGAGCACCTCATGGAGGAGCGGAAGCCTGCAATGGGAAAATCGTGAATCTTTCCAGGAACCGCAATCCAAATCCTTTAGTTCGTCCCAGGTGCAATCCTCCACAGGCCGGTCAAGACCGGTGGTCCTGAGAAGTGTATCATCATGAAGCACCACCAGGTGGCCGCTTTTGCATTGATGAACGTCGAGTTCTAACCCCGGCGAACCCAACTGTTGTGCCATCTGAAAAGCTTCCATGGTGTTTTCCGGCGCCAAGGAAGAACAGCCCCGGTGGGCAAAGAGGAGGGGCCGCGGATGTTCTGGTAAAAGGGGTACTCTACTCATGGGGTTACCTCTTGGTCAGCAAAGTTGCCTGTATCACCGCCGGAGCTGTCGCGGTGGCCGGCGTTCGCTGTGTCGGCCCCGCTGTCTGCCTGGCCACCGCCGTCGAAATGGCTGGAGCTGTCCGCCACGCCGGCAGTGTCAGCCTTACCGACCAGCCTCGCCTTCAGTGCCTCGAGGGCCGCATTGGCCTGGGCTTCTTTTTCGAGCTTAGCCAGGTTCCGTTCAGTTTCTGCAGCGGCTTCATCACCGGGCATACGTCCTGCAGCCATAAGCAGTTCCTGCTCCAGCAGGTCCGGATCTACTGTCCGCTCCCGAGCTTTAAGCGCCGGTAATTGACGCTGCATTATATCAATCTGGGAACGAAGTTCTGCTGCTTCAGCCTGTAGTTTCGCAAGATCAGCACGGAGACGCTCCGCAACTTTTTCAGCCTCCAAGGCCAGGTCTTCGGCTCCCTTGTTTCGAGCCAGTTCAATGCGGCCCGTCCACTTTGCCAGATCCGCTTCCAGCTCAGCCCGTTTTTTTTCAGTGAGTTTTAAGGAAGCCAGATGGGCCGCAATATAGGCCTTGGCCTCCTGAGGATCCATACCAAAAAGATCCTCCGGAGGCTGTTCAAATCGTTCCATAGGAAGGCTCCTCACAGGTCAGCCAGAGGGCTGACATTTATGTCATCATAGCCCTTTCGAAGGGAAATGTCGATTGCCCCTTGTTCATACCCCACTCCTTCAGTACAGTGGCAGCATGCGCGCGGTAATACATCCCCATCAATTTACTGGAACTTATCGAATTCCTGCTTCCAAATCCCATACCATACGGCGGCTCTTATTTGCGACCTTGGCCCAAGGGGTAAGCGTCCTGGAATATCCTCTGGATTCGCTGGATGCCCGATCCTGTGTTGCAATCTGCCGGGCCTTTGGTGCCCATATCGAAGAAGTACGGGAATCGGCCGAAGAAGCCCGCCGGTCCGGAAACCCCAATGCTCCGGCCCCGGACGGGAGCCGGCTCGCCCGCTGGATTGTAACCGGTGTAGGGAAAGACCCATCGGGGCAGCCGAATCTGAAGACCCCAGAGGATGTGCTGAACGTGGGTAATTCGGGAACAACCCTGTACCTGGCCCTGGCTGTCGCGGGGCTCCATGGGGGAATTTCCATTTTTACCGGAGATCACCAGATACGCCGGCGAAGTGCTCAAAATCTGCTAGTAGCCCTGGAGGGACTGGGGGTCCGAGCTGAATCATCCCGGAATAACGGCTGTGCACCCATCATAATTCAGGGCCCCTGGAAGGGCGGCCGGGTTTCCATAGCATGCCCCACAAGCCAGTATCTCTCGGCACTGCTTATTGCGGCTCCCCTGGCTGCACCGGGAACGATTACAGAACTGGAGGTGCCCCTCCTGAACGAGCAGCCCTATGTGGAAATGACCCTGGCATACCTGGACGCTCAGGGTGTCCATTATGAAGCCGCCCCGGACAGGTCCTTTTTCAGGATCTGGGGCGGTGCTTCCTACAAACCTATGGGCGGAATCGTACCGGGGGATTTTTCTTCCGCCGCCTTTCCCGCCTGCGCGGCAGCCATCTCCGGCGGAACAGTTACCCTTCTCGGACTTGACCCGACGGACACCCAAGGCGACAAGGCCCTCTTTGAATACCTTGCTCTCATGGGCTGTCAGGTTTCATGGAATCAGCAGGTTGATGGATGGAGCCTCACGATCGCCGCACCCAAAGAACTGCGGGGCCAAACACTGGACCTGAATGCCACACCGGACGCGCTCCCCGTCATGGCCGCAACCGCATGTTTTGCCAAAGGGACCACAAAACTCATCAATGTTCCCAATGCCCGTATTAAAGAAACAGACCGCATTGCAGTCATGGCTCAAGAATTAGGTAAACTCGGCGCTCACATTACAGAACAGGTCGATGGACTTGTCATCGAAGGGGGGCAGCCTCTTCGAGGTACAGAAGTTCAGGGACACGATGACCACCGGGTCGTCATGGCCCTGGCGGTAGCAGGGCTCGCATGCCAGGGGGCAACCACGGTGGATAGCGCCGAAGCGGCCGCTGTCACCTATCCTGGTTTTCTGGAACTACTGGGTGCAGATATGATAGAATAGACCTATGCGCGTCATCATCGTTGGAGCCGGCATGGTCGGCACCCAGTTGGCAAGGCACCTCATCAATGAAAAACATGATGTATCCCTCATCGAAATTGATGAAGAGCGGGCCCGTCATGCATCAAACCGGCTGGACTGTTTGGTCATCAATAGCGAAGCTAACAACATACAGACCCTGGAAGAAGCGGGTATCGCTAAGGCCGATGCCCTCATCTGTGTCACCGAATCGGATGAGCTCAATATCATCATTTGCGGTCTGGCCGAAGGACGTTACCCCCAGGTATTAAAAATAGCCCGGGTCCGTAATCCGGATTATGACAACCTGACCAGGGGCGGCGAAAAGGCCCTCGGGATCGATTACTTTGTACACCCCGACCGGGAGGCAGCACGGACCGTCGTACAGGCCGTTGAACATGGTGCTTTAGGTGACATTCTGGCTTTTGGTGACAGTGCTTTTGAAATGGGGACTATAGAAATTGCAAAAACCAGCCCGCTCTGCGGTGAATCCATAAAAATCTTTCATAGCCTCATCGGCTCAGAAATACTGGTAGCCCTCATTGAGCGGGGTAATGAGCATATCCTGCCCAGTGGAACGACCACATTACACGAGGGCGACCGGGTATATATCATAGGCCGCCAGGCAGATATTCAGAAGGTTTTTGAAATTTCCGGTAAAAAACTTGAAAAGGTGGAAAAAATTGGGATCGTAGGCGGTGGCCGCATTGGAACCCTTATTACCGAAGCCCTCCTTGAACGGGCTCAGCCGCAATCCAAATCACTCTTTTCTTTTTTGACCAAATTTTCCCCCCGGCGGTTTAAAAAAATAGTACTTATCGAAAAAGATTATGAGCTTTGTAAGGACCTTTCCGTAAAATTCCCCGATATTCTGGTACTTAATGAAGATATTTCCGACGAAGGTTTTATATCGGAAGAAGGAATTGCGGACCTGGATCTGATTATCACCGCTACGGATAACCAGGAGCTTAATATTATTACCGCCCTTTATATGAAATCCCATGGGTTAAAACGGGCAATAGCCTTGGTCAACTCTCCAAGTTATGGGACCATTGCCCGGAGGCTCGGCATCGATGTGGTTGTACCTATTAAATCTGTAGTCGTCGATACCATTCTAGCCCGCCTGATGGGAAGCGGTGTAACAGGCCTCCACCGGCTTGGGGAGGGCACTATCGAGATTTTAGAGATTCTTGTCGCACCGGAAGCTCCGGTTTGCGGTCAAAAACTCAAGGATTTTCACCTTTCGTCGGGAGGTTTAGTGATGCTCATAACCCGGCACGGCGAATCCTTTATTCCCCATGGGGAACACCAGTTTGAACCTCATGACCGGCTGGTGATTATTGCACAAAAGGGTGTGGGTAACGAATTAGAACGACTCTTTGGCAGGCAGGAATGAGACGACGCATTTTAATTCGGGTCTTAGCGCTATTGCTTGGAATCATCGCCCTGTCCATGATTCCCTCTTTACTCATTGCCCTTGTTGACCGGGAAACACAAAGCATCAGGGCTTTTCTGTATCCCCTGGTGGTTTGTACCAGCGGAGCACTCCTGGCTTTAGGTTTGGGAAAATCCAGCAATATTGCCTTTAATGCGGGAGACGGGTTCCTGCTAGTCTCCCTGGCCTGGTTTTTAACCAGTATACTGGGAAGCATTCCTTTTGTCATAACCGGTGTAACTAGCAACCCTGTAGATGCCCTTTTTGAAAGTGTTTCCGGTTTTACTACCACCGGAGCGACCATATTTAAAGATCTAGAAAAACTCCCCCGGTCAATCCTCTTGTGGCGGGCCATGACCCATTGGCTTGGCGGCATGGGTATTGTGGTGCTCACCGTTGCATTGGTACCCCTCCTAGGCGTAGGGGGCTTTCAGCTCCTTAAGGCTGAAACACCAGGCCCTGAAAAGGACAAAATTACCCCCAAAATCACCGCCACGGCAAAGATCCTCTGGTTCATTTACATAGGACTTACCGCTTTGGAAGTACTGCTCCTCATGATGGGCGGCATGAACTGGTTCGATGCGGTTACCCATGCATTTGCAACCATGGCTACCGGGGGTTTTGGGACGAAAAACATAAGCATTGCTTATTACAACTCTGCATGGATCGATTGGGTCTGTACCATATTCATGATTCTTGCAGGAATGAACTTCAGCCTGTACTACCGGATTTTACAAGGTAAATTCCAGGATCTCCTTAAAAATACCGAACTTAAAGTGTACCTGTCCATTGTCATTATTACTTCAGTTCTGGTTGCTCTTGTTGTACTGCCCCAGTATGGCACCCTGGCTGGAGCCCTCAGGTTTTCATCCTTTCAGGTTGCCTCGATAATCACCACCACTGGTTTTGCTACCGCTGATTTTGACCTCTGGCCATCCTTTGCCAAGGCAGTATTGTTTCTTCTCATGTTTATTGGGGGCTGTTCCGGATCTACCGGTGGGGGGATTAAGGTGGTACGCCATGTGGTCCTCTTTAAGCAGGCGGGAAACGAAATCAGACGACTGCTGCATCCCCGGGGGGTCTTCAGCATCCAGCTCAATGGCAGGGTTGGCCGGAAAGATGTCGTCTATGGTGTTGCAGGCTTTGTATTTCTGTACTTAACCCTGGTTCTTCTGGTTACCCTGGTTGTTTCCAGTGCCGGGGCGGATCTCATTTCAGCTTTTTCTTCAGCCCTGGTTACCATCGGGAATATTGGGCCCGGTTTTGGACTCATTGGCCCAAGTCAGAACTATTCGAATTTTCCCAATTATGTCAAATTAGTCTGGTCCTTTGCCATGATTGCAGGCCGTCTCGAACTCTGGACCGTGATCATCCTGTTTACCCCTGAGTTCTGGCGCCGTTAACAGAGGTTCAGAATTATCTTCTAAAGTACACCGACTTGCTCCGGGACTTTCAGCATTACTACATTGCTACAAAAAGCACTTTTCGATATACTCGGTCTGTTATGGACACAAAGAATATACATTGGGCTGACCAAACCGCGGAAAAAATTATCCGCGAGAAAGGTGATAAGGATTTGTACACCTGTGCTTCCGGGATTACCCCCTCAGGTACGGTACATATTGGTAATTTTCGGGAAATTATCTCGGTAGATCTGGTCGTTCGGGCTTTACGGGATCGGGGCAAGAAGGTCCGCTTTATCTACTCCTGGGACGATTACGATGTATTCCGCAAGGTTCCTCTGAACATGCCAAAGCAGGATATGCTTGCCCAATACCTGCGCTTTCCCATTACCATGGTACCCGACCCCTGGGAGCGGGATGAAAGCTATGCCCGGCACCATGAGGTAGATGTAGAATCAATCCTGCCTGAGGTAGGTATTTTCCCTGAATTTTTATATCAGGCAAAACGATACCGATCATCCATGTATGCGGAAGGGATCCGTAAAGCTCTGGAACACCGGGATCTTCTTAAAAATATCCTGGATAAGTACCGGGATGAGGAACACAAGATTCAGGGCGAATGGTGGCCCATCAGTGTATTCTGTGATTCCTGTAACCGGGATACCACCGAAATTGATGGCTGGGACGGCCAGTGGGGAGTTACCTACCATTGCACCACCTGCAACCACAAGGAAACAGTGGACCTCCGAACAGCCAAGGGTGTTAAGCTTGGCTGGCGGGTCGACTGGCCCATGCGGTGGGAATTTGAAAAGGTTGATTTTGAACCGGCCGGTAAGGACCACCACAGTCAGGGCGGCTCCTTTGACACGGCAAAACATGTCTGCAAGGACGTCTATGGCTGGGAAGCCCCCATCACCTTCCGCTATGACTTTATCGGTATTAAGGGAACACCGGGTAAAATGTCCAGTTCCAAGGGCAAGGTGGTAGACCTCTACGATATACTCCGGGTGTACACCCCCGAAGTAACCCGCTACCTTTTTGCAGGGACCCGGCCCAATACGGAATTTGTTATTTCCTTTGACCTGGATGTTATTAAGATTTACGAAGATTATGACAAGACCGAACGGATTGCCTGGGGAGTAGAAAAAGCCAAGGATGAGGAAACCTACCTGAAGGAACGGCGCATCTATGAACTATCCCAGGTAAACGGCATGCCCAACATGATGCCCTATCAGGTGCCCTTCCGGCATCTCTGCAACCTGATTCAGATTGCCGACGGCAATATCGACAAGGTGATTGCGGGACTTCCTGATATCAAGGAAGAACAGATACCGGCTTTCCGCAAACGCTGTGAATGCGCCTGGTACTGGATTCGGGAATGTGCTCCCGAGGACTTCCGGTTCCACCTCCGGCCTGCCGGGGAACGGGCAGAACTGACCGATGCAGAAACTGCCGCAGTCCGGGACCTGCGGGACCAGGTGGTAGCCAGAATCGAAACCTTCGCTGACGACAAGACCTGCGGCGAAGCGATCTATGCGGTAGCCAATGAACACCAGATGGATGGCAAGGTCCTGTTCCGGGCCGCCTACCAGGCTCTGATCGGAAAGGATCAGGGACCACGGCTCGCCAACTTCCTACGAAACATCGATAAAAACCGGCTGCTTGAGATACTGAAGGCTTATTAATAGTAGCACCAACCACCATGAGATCCCATCGTTAACAATTTGAGGGCAGTTCCGATAAGGGACTGCCTTTTTTTATCCATGCTCACGAACGAAGCGCACTCATGAGAGCCTCAGTACATTATCACAGAATTATAAACATCTAACTATTGTCAATTATGACTAATTATGTTAACTTTTTTATAGAACAAAGAGGCAGTTCATGATTAAAACCACCACCATGCAGATTCGGGGTATGACTTGTACAGCCTGCGCGAGGGCTTCCGAGCGGGCGGTAAAAAAACTCGCCGGTATTTCGGATGCCAATGTCAACTTTGCCACTGAAAAGCTGACCCTTCAGTTTGATGATACCCAGGTAAGCCTTGCGGATATAAAGGCTGCAATTAAGAAAGCCGGTTATGAAGCGGTTGAAATAAAAGCCCAGGAAGAAGAACCCACAGTAGAAGTACAGAAACAGCGGCTTTTCATTCCTATAGCTTTCACCATTCCTATTTTCTATCTTGCCATGGGCATGATGCTCTCCTGGCCTATTCCTTCGTGGCTTGCCCCCATGCAGTATCCCCTGCGTTTTGCTCTGGTCCAGCTCGTACTGCTCATTCCGGTAGTATTTGCCGGGTTCCGTTTTTACCACGTGGGGTATCCAGCCCTGTTCCGCGGCAGTCCCAATATGGATTCCCTCATTGCATTGGGAACCACCGCTGCCATCCTCTACAGTCTCTTTTCTCTCTTCCAGATTTTCATGGGAGATCACATGGCGGTTGAACATCTCTATTTTGAAAGTGCTGCGGTTATCATAACCCTGGTGTTGGTTGGCAAAACCCTGGAAGCCCTTGCCAAGGGAAAAACCTCGGAGGCTATCAAAAAGCTCATCGGCCTTCAGCCCAAAACCGCCCGGGTCATTCGTGAGGGCGTCGAACAGGAAGTCCCAATCGCAAGCCTCATTCCAGGAGATACCATCCTGGTACGGCCGGGAGAAAAAATCCCTGTCGATGGCATCATCCTTTCAGGTTCTACTGCGATTGATGAGTCCTTTTTGACCGGTGAAAGTCTTCCTGTGGAAAAACAGGCCGGGGATGAAGTAACCGGGGCCAGCCTCAATAAAAACGGGGCAATTACCATCCGAGCTACCCGGGTTGGACAGGATACGGTACTGGCTCAGATCATCAGATTGATGGAACAGGCCCAGGCGGATAAGGCCCCCATTGCCCGTCTTGCGGACCAGGTCTCAGCCTATTTTGTCCCCATTGTCATCGGGATCGCCCTCGTTTCGGCCCTCCTCTGGTTTATTGCCGGAGAAGGCCTGGTATTTGCTATGTCGATCCTTATCTCGGTCCTCGTTATTGCCTGTCCCTGTGCGCTGGGCCTGGCTACACCTACCGCGATTATGGTTGGTACCGGAATGGGAGCCCAGCAGAGCATTCTTATTAAATCAGGGGAAGCCCTGGAGATTGCCCACAAAATAGATACGGTGGTCTTTGATAAAACCGGAACCATTACTGAAGGGAAACCACGGCTTACGGATCTGCAGCCTGCACCAGAGAGCAACCTATCCGAAGACGAATTGCTAGCCCTGGCAGCAGGGATTGAACAGCTTTCAGAACATCCCCTGGGAGAAGCTATTGTAGCTGCCGCCCGGGAACGGAATCTGGCATTGCCGGAAGTAACAGAAGTAACAGCGATTCCCGGCCGTGGAATCCGGGGAAATGTGGGCGGCAGCGTGGTCTTGCTGGGGAACCAGGCCTTCATGGAAGAGCATTCCATCAATATGGATGAGTTTCTCAGGGGTGAAAAAACCAGAAACAGCCCCATCGAAGCCCTGGCTGCGGAGGGTAAAACCGTCATGTTCCTTGCCCTGAAGGGGACCGTGCAGGGACTTTTGGCAGTCGCCGATACACCCAAAGCAGAAAGCCGGACAGCGGTTGCGGCTCTGCACCGGATGGGGCTCAAGGTCATTATGATTACCGGGGATCACCGAAAAACCGCAGAAGCTATTGCCCGCCAGACCGGGATTGACCAGGTATTGGCGGAGGTACATCCCCAACATAAGGCCCAGGCGGTTCAGGAACTGCAAAAGGCAGGGCACCGGCTTGCCATGGTGGGGGATGGCATCAATGATGCACCAGCCCTGGTACAGGCGGATATCGGTATCGCCATGGGGTCTGGTACGGATGTAGCCATAGAAAGCGCCGATATGGTGCTGATGCGAAGTAATCCCCTGGATGTGGTGACCGCCATAGAGCTATCCCGGAGAACCATTCGAACGATTAAACAGAATCTTTTCTGGGCATTCGGATACAATGTGTCAGGGATACCGATCGCGGCGGGACTGCTCCACCTGTTCGGTGGCCCCCTCTTAAATCCCATGATTGCCGCAGCGGCCATGTCCTTCAGTTCCGTTTCGGTGGTGACCAACGCCCTGCGGCTTAGAACCTTTAAGCCGCCCATCACCACAGGGGCTGACAGGGCTTCATATAAATAACAAGGGCAATGAGGGCTTCAAAAGCGTATTATAAGTGTTTTGTCTACCATATTGATGGAAGGAGGATTTATGACAAAGACCTTAGAAATAGAAGGAATGACCTGTAAGCACTGTGTCATGCATGTAACCAATGCGCTGAAAGCGGTTGCAGGGGTAACAACGGTTCAGGTTGACCTGGCTGGTAACAAGGCAGTGGTGGAAGGCTCCAATCTGGATGATCAGGCCCTGAAGGATGCCGTAGCCGATGCGGGCTACGAGGTGGTGGCCATCCACGAGTGACAGCCACTCACTAAAAACCGCTCAGCCCTTACAGGGCAAGCGGCTTTTTTTTGATCCATAGACGATTCGAACGTCCGACCTAGCGCTTAGGAGGCGCTCGCTCTATCCACCTGAGCTAATGGATCATTGGGGAAGCCGTAAGGCTGCCCGATGTAGACTATACAATAAAGGCCCCCTTTTTTCAATAGCAGGGGTTTAACAAGGACAATGCTGAAGGTTTTGCTCCTGCAACCTGCAGGGGGAAGCCCTGCTTCCTGAAATAATGCATCCTGCTTGGCACCGGCGGAATAATACAGTAAAGTGCTGACAAGATTGTACTTAAGGGAATGTTTTTCATGAAAAGAATCTGGCGAACCTTAACAATTTTTCCAGTGCTGCTTTTGCATCTCTTGTGTCCAGCCTTGGGCACCGCAGAAGAAGCCAGTCTTTATTGGAGTATAGAAAACAGTTTGGGGCTTACCTATGGCCATGCCAGGGAACTGGTCTACCAGGACTCGGGTTTACCGGACTTACTGAGCGAACTGGTCTGGCCCCTGGAAGGTCTCCTTTATTATGGGACAAGCCTTACTTTTTCATATGGGAAAAGCCCTATGGCTGGTTTTTACAGCAGACTGGACGTCCGGTTCGGCTTTACGATGCAGAGCGGCACCATCACCGACAAGGACTGGCTCGGATACAATACTGCTACCAATTCTTATTTTTTAACTCATTTCTCCGCCCACGATGCCATCAGCGAACATTCCCAATGGGTCGATGCGACGATAGGGTACGGTTTCATGGTCTCTGACCGTTTTATTATCAGGACCGGTCTTACAGCTTCGTTTATGAACCTGCACTGGACCGCCCGGGATGGGTATATTCAGTACGGTTCCAACATCGGACAAAACAACTCAAGTTATGTTCCATGGTCCAGTTCCTTCCCAAAAGATCCAGTGTATGGTACGGGCATCGCTTACTGGCAGAACTGGGTCTCCATAGCCCCTACCCTTGAGGTGTTATGGCTGGTAGACAATCGACTCACCCTGACAGCTGCTGCTTCGGTGTATGTGCTGAACAGTTGTAATGATCAAGATGATCATTACCTACGCGAGTTGCCACTTCAATTCACCGAACATGTTAATGGTGGCTTTGGAATAGAACCCAAACTTACGGTTAGTTACCGGCTGGTCTCCAACATCTCAGTTGGTATAGAAGGTGCCTGGAGGTATATCACCAGACTTCGGGGCAACACAAGCATTATGGAAATAGGAAGCGGAACGACCGGCGGTCCTTATACAGACCTGGCCGGTACAGACTATTCGGTGGGTAGCTGTGCGGTGTTTGTACGGTTTACTCCGCAGCGATAACCCGGTTGCGGCCCTGGTCTTTTGCTTTACGGAGGGCCGCATCGGCGGCGGCAAGAAGTTCCGGCCCGGTAGTACCGTGCTGAGGTGACACGGCTACCCCAAGACAGGTCTTAATAGAAAGCTCAATTTCTTGTAAACGCCCTTGAGAATCTGTCCATGAAAGGGGTATAGGGAGCGCAGAAACCGCAAGTCTCAATCGTTCGCTGATACTCATGGCTTCTTCCAATGATGTATCAGGAAGCACAAAGGCAAATTCATCCCCTGCCAGCCGGGCAGCAATGTCCGCATCCCGCAGTACCTGTCGGAAAACACCCGCTACTGCCTTAATCACCTTATCACCAGCAGCTTCACCATAGGCATTATTAATCTCATGAATCCTGTCCAGATCCATCATCATTACAGAAATATTCCGCTTCACTTTATTGGGGCCTTCGAGCCTGCTGTTCAGGGATTCCTCGAGAAAACGTCGATTATAAAGGCCTGTTAGGCTGTCTGTAATTGCCCTGAGACGGGCTGTTTCACCCCAACGAAGAAGATCATTCAAGAAGCGAGAAGATTCATCAAGCCAGCTGGTCATTACCTGACTGATAGCACCTAACAGCTTAAGGGCAATCATGGGATGTTCAAAAATGAGCCGGTAGAAATCGAGCCCCTGGAGTACGAAAACATCGGTTTCTTCTGTGGCGGTACAGGTCGCAGACCGGGGGGCATCTTCAATAATTGCCATTTCACCGAAAAAACGGCCTGGTTCAAAATCATAGATTTTTCGCTGTTTCCCATTACCCAGATTCACCGTGGCGACCACATGACCGGTCAGAATAATAAACATCTCTTGTCCCGGATCTCCTTCAGAAAATATTATTTCACCCTTATGATAATGATGACGCTCCAAAAAGGCTGTTACCGCATTAAATTCAAGTTCACTCATAGCTGCAAAAAGAGGCGAATTGATTAAGGCCTCGTTATCAAGTGGAGATTTACTCATCGATTTACTCATTATGCAAAACCTTTGCCGTAAGATGTCCGGGAAATGATATAACTCTGTTTCCTCCAGCCTGCCATTGTTCAACCATATAGACATATTGCTGTTGCACCAGGGTATCCCAATCCTCGAGCATGTCAGGCCACACCCCAAATACAACCGTGGCTGAGAAGGTAAAACCGGGAAATTTCTCTGTTGGTGAAATCGGTGTTAAAGCGGTGACAGCTTTATATAGGTTTTGAGCCACAGTTTGAGCAGACTCAAGACTACAACGGGGCAGGCAGAGTCCTACTTCATTACTTTTAAAACGTAAAGCCCAACCACGTCCAAATTGCCGGACCAGGGACTTTAAAATTCCTGCGATACTCACCATTGCTTCATCCCCTGCACTATGACCAAGACCATCAACTAAGATTTTAAATCGATCCGGTTTCATGAGAATTAGTGCAGTTGGGGCCTGTAATTCTCGCCGGATTTCTTCATCGAGAAAAGCACGATTCCAGAGCCCCGTACCGGGGTCCTCATAGGCCCGACGCCTTAATTCTTGAACCCAAGAAGTGTTTTCTGAAATGAGTTTTTGGGTAGATCTGAGGCGGCTAGAAATCATAGAAAGAGAACGAAGCAAAATACGGGAAACCGTATCAGGTTTTTCACGCTTAATATCTTCAAAATTAAGTCCTAAGGCAGGAAAACAAATTAATTCTGTATCTTCCAAGGCGACTGCAACGGCATCATAGATCGTTTGCCGGGCAAAATCGAACTCGCCCAGGAGATCCTGGCCAGTAAAAATGGCAAGCTCTTCAACTTGTCCATCAGTTTTTATACGAAAAACTCTAATCGATCCAGATACAATATAATAAAAACGATCTGCTGGATCACCTATTGTAAAAAGACGAGCTCCCTTTCGCAACTGAAAACGACTTACTCTGGATACTATATAGTCCTCATCATCGGTTAATAATCCTGAGAAAAGTGATGATTTTTTTAAAATATCTTGATTATTACAATCACCCAAAACAATCTTCCCCCTTTTTAGTATGGTTCTTTACATAAGACTGGTCAAGATTTCCTCGATATAAACCTTGCAAACAAGATAGACCTATATTAGTATTTAATTCTAGATTTTTGACTTTTTGGAATAATGTTATATGAAGGGACACCTTTTTTTTATTATTTACTTATGTTTCATATGTCTTCCTACATTATCATCACAATCTCATACTAATAAAACCGCAGAAATTATCGATCTTAACCTTTTTCCTGTTTTTATACACAACGATTTTAAAAGTGAGTATATAACCATGTATGATTCACCAATAGCTCATGACTGGTTATGTATTTCACCTTCGTTAGATGGCAATCGATCTGTTCGAATTATTGATATACCGGAATATAGCAAACATCATTTTTTAAGTATTATTACTCAAAAACCTGAGGAATTTACGTACATTATTCCATTTATCGTATCCAGCAATCAATTAGCAGATTTTTCTACATCAATTCCCTCCATGTTAGGACTTCATCTTGCATCCATAGGTGATAACTGGGAGATTTATCTAAATGGAACACTTCTTCGGCGGGAAATACATTTAGATACATCAGGTTTTATTACAACTCATTGTAACTACCGAGATTTACTGATTTCTTTTCCACCTTCACTATTGAGAACAGGGTCAAATTATTTGCTGTTTCACATTATTGGCGATCCTGCCAATCCAATGGTTGGCTTAAATTCATCCAGCCCTTATAGGATTGCTAATCTAGACCTCTTAAGATTAACAACAAAAACAACCTTTGAAACAACCTTAAGCATTATTTATATCTTCATGGGCTTATATATTTTCTTAATTAATCTTTCTAAAACATTTACTTTTATGCGTACCTTTGGACTTTTTTCACTTATTCTGGGTATCTATTTTCTTTGTCGATCATCTATTTTATATCAATGGATTTCAAATTCAGAGTTATTATTTAAAATTGAAATCAGTAGTTTATTTCTTATCTTGCCTACAACGATATTTTTTCTTTCTGGCTTTCTTCCTCCTGAAAAGGTTCGCCAAAGAATTAACATTGGATTATATATCCTCTACGGTTTGTTTACTTTATTAGGACTTATTTTCCCACCAGCCTTTGGACATGATCTCGTAAATTTATGGGGAATAATCAGCATTTTTACATCCTTGTATATATTAGGATATATATTGCTCTGGCATTTTTTTATTACCCTTCAAAAAGAACTAAATAGGGCTTCCTGAAAAACAAACAACTCTTTACAAAAGAAGCAAATACAGAGATAATCTCAATAAGAAGTGCACGGAAGAAAGGGGTAAGGCCTTAAAAAGCGTGCACTTTACTATGGGGTAACGATGTATAAGGAAAAGGAACAGGTACCTGAGTTTGAAGACTTTTATGTACCCTTCGGAGGACATTTACGAGAAGATAATCGATGGGTACGATTAGCCGCAATTATTCCATGGGAAGAGATAGAAGCTGAATATAAAAAATGTTTTTCAAAACGAATTGGAAGAACAGCCAAGACCGTACGGCTCGCCTTGGGATCATTATTGATAAAAGAGAAATTACAATTAACAGATGAAGAAACGGTAGAAACAATACGAGAGAACCATTACCTGCAATATTTTTTAGGATATGAATCTTACAAAGATGAAAAACCCTTTGATCCAAGCATGATGGTTCATTTTCGAAAACGGCTTGGACCTGATGCAATAGCACAGATAAATGAGTTGATAGCGAAACGGTATCAAGAACAGGTAGAAGCAGAATCTGAAAAAAAACAGAACAAAGAAAACCAAAAGGATGACCATGATCATGGAAATCGAGGGCAACTCATTATAGATGCCACGTGCGTCCCCCAGGATATCCGGCATCCCCATGATGTCACTTTATTGGATGAAGCGCGAAGGAAAACAGAAAAGATAATTGATACGTTATATGAAGCGAGTGAGCTCACCATAAAACCACGAACCTATAGAAAACAGGCCCGTATCAAATATCTCAATTTTATACGAGGGCGACGAAGAACAAAAAAAGAAATACGCAGAGCGATTCGGACCCAACTCCAATACATACGACGTAATTTACGGACTATCAATGAATTACAAAACAAGGTTCCCAGTACAACGTTGAGTGCAAAACAGCGACGTGATCTTATCGTGATACATGAGGTTTACCGGCAACAGGTACAGATGTATAAGGGAAAGACCCATTCGATATCGGGAAAAATCGTCAGTATCAGTCAACCCCATGTACGACCAATAGCCCGAGGTAAAGCAAAAGCGGCCTTTGAATTCGGAGCAAAACTATCAGCATCGATGACCGAACACGGGATGATTTTTATAGATCGATTACAATGGGAACCCTATAACGAACAAGAAGATTTGCCAACACAAATAGAAAAATATAAGAGGCGATGTGGTCGATATCCGGAATCGGTGCATGCCGATAAAATATATCGGACACGAGCAAACCGAGCCTATTGTGAAGCTCGAGGAATACGATTGTCTGGACCACCCTTAGGCAGACCGATTAAAGAAACATTAGAGAATAAAAAGATAGTACGACAGCTACGAAAGATTCAAAGACTTGACGAAGCCATTCGACAAGCGATTGAAGGTGGCTTTGGATATATGAAACGAAAGTTTGGTCTTGGTACAATCTATGAAAAATTACGCGAAACTAGTGAAACAGCAATCATGGTATGTGTATTGCTGACCAACTGTGAAAAGATCCTGAGGGATCTTTTTATGCGCTTTTTATTTTTACTTGGTTTTAAACCTCATAAATCATATTTGAAAGTTTTAGTATACTAAATTAAACCCATTTTAACGTAAAAAAGTTTTGAAATATCATTTTTAGACATTTTCAGTAGGCCCTAAATACAAAAAAAGATAAAATAGATACTCGTACAATTATTAAAAAAGTTAAAAATGTTCTTTTATTAACACCTATTGGCAATATTCTCATTGGGTTTAGTTTTCTCGCATGCACTGCTATGTTTGATGCTTTTGAAACGATTATTACCCATAAGAATCATGTACTTAGTCGTTATTCTTTTTTAATTTTTATTTTTGGAAGTATCATTGCTATTGCTCATCATTATCGAAATCTCTTAACCCGTTTACAAACTACTAATCATCTTCTCGAAACACAAATTAGCCTCATTAATCATAGTAAGTTAATGGCAGAACGTAATGAACAGGTTTTTTACAATATATTTTATAGTAGTATCGATCCCATTTTTATCACTGACGACCAGCTACATATCATAGATTACAATCTTGGTACAGCCTATTATTTTACTTTTAATAGTAAACAGCTAAGTGATAAAAACACCCTCTTTGATATTTTACCTATGGATAATGATTCCAAGTTAAAACTAAAAACCACCATAGCAATATATAAACACCATGTATCATGCAGTTTTAAACAAACAGTTCGTATCATAGCACCATATAATGCTTCAAAACACTTACTACAATCATACACATTACATGTAGACAAACTCAACTACAACGAATCACCGCTTTTTTCAATTAGAGTAGTACCAATAAAGACAAAATTGGACTTTATGAGTTTAAAATGGAGCCGCGGAAGTTATACTATAGATAGTTCACCAGAACAAGCGGATTTACTTAGCCAACGATTAACAGCGGCCCTTTACTACTTTATAACAGAACAGGGTTCAGAGCTTATTCGAACAGGTATCCATGAAATGTTGCTTAATGCAATAGTACATGGAAATAAAAATGATCCACAAAAGAAGGTTTTTGTTAAATATATATTCACTCCTCGCAAGGTACTTATTCGAATAACCGATCAGGGGAATGGCTTTGATCACATCAGTATTTTAAAAAAGGTCCAACTGCACGATAATATATATTTAAAAAACCACCAGGGAATATTTATTACACTTGGAGCCTTTGATTATGTGACTTATAATGAAATAGGAAACCAGGTAACCCTGGGTAAAAATGTATATAACAAGGAAGCAGAACATGAAACTTAAATTAGTACCCAGAATTTTTCTTTTCCAAGCACTTTTATTCTCTTCAATTTATTTATACGCATTGCCAAGTATCCCTAATACATCAGCTTTTTTTATTGATTTAAACACCCTTCCAATATATGTACATTTAGGTTTTAATCAACGGCTTATTTCATCAGTTCCGGATACCAACGATACTGCCTGGCAGGTTTTTCCGCCTACACCAGAGGGACCTCGAATTGTTCGTTATCTGGAAATTGATGGAATACCGAAAAAAAAATTCTTGAGTATTACAACCTATAAACCTATTGAAACAACCTTTGTTATTCCTTTTATGGTCAATACAAAAACACTTACCGGGATAGTCCCTGGGTTACATCTTGCTTCCATTGGTGATAATTGGGAAATTTACCTGAATGGCACCCTTATTAAATCTGAGCTGCACTTGAATTCTACCGGCTCTATAACATCCCATAGAAGTTATCGTGATGTATACCTACCCATCAATCCTGATCTCTTTGTAGATGGGCAAAACATTATAGCCTTCAGAATTATTGGAGAGCCCACTAATACACCGGTTGGCTTTTTCTTTTCTCAACCCTATGTCATTACCGACTACACATCAATTGAGGCATCTAACAACGATGTCTGGAAATTTGCCCTTTGTGCAATCTATATATTTATTGGTCTTTACCATATAGTTCTCTATTTATTCAGACTACAGGATCGATATAACCTATTTTATGGGTTCTTCTCTATAGATCTAGGACTCTATTTCTTTGCAAGAATTCATACGGTTTATCAGTTTATCCCTGATTCAGTATTATTAATGAAACTTGAGTTCATTACACTCTACATGGTCATGCCATCGGTCAGTGCATTCATTGAAACCTTGAGTATCAATAAGACTCGATGGGGAACCAGAATAATGGCAATGTATTGCGGGATATTATCTTTGGGAACTATTTTTTCATCCCTTGCGTTTGCCCACGATCTTTTAAAAATTTGGCAATACAGTGCCCTCTTTATAGTGTTCTATATTTTTGGATACGCAGTTTTGTGGGACTTCTTCTCCACCGCCTTTCGACGATGGAAACGAACCGCTCAGGTCAACAATCATTCAGGTTTTGGAGGTCAAATATGGCATGATCTCATTAAAACGCCCCTTGGAAATGTGGCTATTGGAGCTTCCATTCTGTTTGCAACTGCACTCTTTGATATTTTAGATTCCATCTTTTTCCTTACCGATGCGGTGCTTTCCCGCTATGGACTATTCATCTTTACCATCGGCAGTGCGTTAATTCTGGCCAATCGATATGGGTTCTTATTTAAACAGCTTAATTATGCCAATGTAAATTTGGAAGAACGTATCAATGATCTCAGTGTAGCAAAAGCTACTGCCGAACGAAATGAACGAAAATATCGTAGCCTTTTTAATGGAACAAAAGATCCTATTGCATTGTTGGATAAGGATTTCCGATTTAAGGAATGCAATGGAGCGGGTATTGATTATTTCAATCTTGAAGGAGTAGATCTTTCCTATACCAGCGAGAAAACCCCCAAACTTACAGACCTGCTTTATGAAGATCAGCGGGAACATATTTCTTTAGCAGAACGGTTTGAAAGTATTCGTGAACGACTGCTTACTTCAAAACAGATTGTTGAAGTTCAAGCACAGATGCGTTCTCCCCTCGGAGAATTTAAATCCTGTTCACTGCGCATGGAAAGCATAAAAACTTCTGATGAACTTGAAATATTAGTTCGAGTGATACCAGATATTCAGAATGAATTAGTACATGCTTTTATTGAAGGGCGGGAACGTTTTGAAATAGAAAACACCCTCACCGCAGCAGATGAAATTAGCCGCCATATCTGTATCAATCTCGGGAAATACATGCCCCAGGAAGATGCTAATTTTGCAATGGTATGTGTTCGAGAAATCATTATTAATGCTATTGAACACGGAAATCTTGAAATTACTTTTGATGAAAAGTCAAAGGCACAACGAGAGCGAAGGTATTTTGAGTTTTTACAAGAACGGAAAGACGTTCCTCAATACAAAGACCGGCGGGTCCAAGTAGAATATTCTATAACACCGCAGAGGGCTCTCTTTAGGGTAACAGATGAAGGCAAAGGGTTTGATCATCGTACCTTTTTAAAAAGAGTAGCTAATCCCAGTCCAGAAATTTTGGAACATGGCCGGGGCCTCTTTATGACCCTGGCGGCTTTTGATAGGGTAGTCTATAACGATAAGGGTAATCAGGTAACTCTGGAAAAACGCTTTACAGTCAAGACGTAACTTATATTCCCAGAACCAGCGCTACTAATGGTATGGTGACAATACAGAAGAGGGTAGAAATAAACACCAAAGAACTAGCACTTTCTGCATCAGCACCATAAACCTCAGCAAGGATACTCGTGTTCGCTGCAACGGGCATCGCTGTAACGACAACAGGTAATATGAAGAATAAGCCTCTGAAACCAGCACCATATAATAACAGCCCTACAATCGCTGGCAACACAAGAAGGCGAACCAGGGTGGTGGCATAGCGCTGCCAGGTACCAAGTACAGAACGGAATGGCATTTTACCGAGGATTGACCCAATAACAATCATAGAAAGGGGAGACGTACTATCTCCGGTCATTTTTAATACCTGATAGAGGGATGCTGGAAGTTTTACCGAACCTAAAAAAAATAAAAAGCCCACCATAGTTGCAATAACGCTGGGATTAATAAAGGTTTTCCAGCTTAAAAATAAAGGCCGTTTTCCCTCCCGGGCAATAAGCCAGGCACCGATAGAAAAAGCAAGAAAATTAAAGGGAATATTATAGATGGCAAGATAAAAAAGCGCCTGCTGTCCTAGAACCGCTTCAACAACGGGGTACCCCATAAAGCCCACATTGGAAAAAATAAGCGCATAGCGATGTACTCCCCGTTCTTTTTTTGTAAGGGGTACAAGAAAGGGATATAAAGCGGCTATTATAAATGAAAAACCATATATGACAAAAGAGAGCCCCAACGTCAGTCCCGATTCACCAAGAAGGGCTCTGCTAAAGGGGCGCTGGAGCGAAACCACTATAAGAGCAGGCAGAGATATATTCAGAACAAAGGATGAAAAATGACTGATAGCTCCATCATCAAGAACCCGCAATTTCCTGGCACTATACCCGATTGCAATGAGAAAAAAGAGAACTAATACCTGGGTAATCACATTCATAACAATGAGAGTATACCCGAATCGTTCATCAACTTCTATCCCAATACCGGAAGAAAAAGCTCGCAAGACGTACCAGGGCTTTGCTTTTTTTAACCATGTGTCTCAGCCCCACCATATATAAAATTGCAAGCAGTCCATCAAAGACCTTACGTGAATAGGGATGCCACCAAAGATTCTTTTTAGCCCCCGGTAGTATATCCCTGATAATCACCTGACTTTGCAACATCTCCCGGAACCCTGCTTCGCCATGGGTTCTACCAAGACCTGAGGCACCGAAACCGCCCCAGGGAGTCTCCGCTAAACCGTGGGACATGAGGTGATCGTTTATCATGACTGCCCCAGCACGGATTCTCCGGGCAATTTCATATCCCCGCTTTGTATCCCTAGTCCAGACTGAGCCCGTAAGTCCGTAGATACAGTCATTTGCCAGGGATATAGCTTCTTCATCATTAGCTACTGGAATAACCGCCATAACAGGACCAAAGATTTCTTCCCGCATTACAGGCATATCCCGAGTAACATCGGTTAAAATAATTGCAGGGAAATCGAGGTCAGACCCATCCATATTACCAGCCTGACTGCGAGCATAGATACAGGCACCCCTATCCAGACACACCTGAACCTGCCGACGCACTTCCTCTTTTTGTTGGCGGCTGGTCATACAACCTATATCACAATCCCACTGGACTTTCCCGTCAACTAGAGGAATTCCTACCCTGAGGGCCCTTACCCGGCGGCCAAGGATTTCCAAAAACGCTTCATATACAGATTGATGAACGAACAGGCGCTGGGCTCCGCCACAGGATTGTCCGGCATTTGACAATCCTGCCCACACCAGCCCCGCGGCAGTCCGCTCCAGATCAGCATCGACCCGTATGATAGCCGCATCTGCCCCGCCAAGCTCCAGCACTAATGGCAGGAGCCGCGGGGCGGCCAGGGCCATTAGTTCCCGACCAACGGCTGTAGATCCAGTGAAAAAAAGTTTATCCACACCACCGGCAATCATTGCGGGTCCTGCTTCTTTACCAGGGATCTCAATATATTGGAAGAGCCCTTCCGGTAGGTTAACCGCATCGAAGGCCGCAGCCAGAACACGACCAACCTGAAGGGTATTACTAGCTACCTTTAGGATAACCCCATTACCTGCCAGGAGGGCCATAACTACTTCGGAAAAGGGTATGGAAAAGGGGTAATTCCAGGGAGAAATAATACCCACAACTCCATAGGGTTGGTACACCAGGGTACTGCGTTTATTAGCCAGAAGAATACTACCACCCTTAATTGGCTGGCCCTTCATAAACCATCGCCCCAAACGGCAATAATACCGAACACCTAGTGCTGCCGGAATAATTTCTGTAGCCAGAGCATCGATCATGGTCTTACCAGTTTCTCTGCTTATAATAGCAGCGATTTCTTCCCCATGTTCGGCAAGATAAGGTACAAGACATTTTATAACCCGAACCCGTTCTTCCCAGATAAACCTGGACCAGGCTGACTGAGCAGAGCGGGCTATTTTTATTTTTTCTTCTACAAGATTTACAGCACTACTCATATCCTTACCCTGGTCCATATTGTCATAAATTTCTTTCTTAATCACAGGCCACTTTCGGTTATTGATGCTTAATTAACCAATTCTGCCCAGATGACCTTGTTAGGCCAGACCCCCGAATATCGGCGCTTCATCAAATGAAAGGCCTTTTTTAAACTAATAAACAAAATCGGTAGTTCTGACAGCGGCGTCCTAACTGACAAGCAAACCTGATTATCCTACAATATGCTTGAGCACAAAAAGGATACCCACTATCCACGTTATTATAGTAATATCCTTTATTTTTCCAGTTAGTGCCTTGAGCAAAATATAAGAAAGAATACCAAAAACAAGACCCTCTGCAATGCTGTAGGCGAGGGGCATCATGATGATGGTGAGGAATGCCGGAATGGCTTCGGTAAAGTCGGAGAGATCAATTTCCTTAACTGGACTCATCATAAAAAGGCCGACGAGAATAAGAGCCGGTGCGGTAGCAGCCCCAGGGACGAGCAGGAAGAGGGGAGAAAGGAAAAGGGCCAGCAGGAAAAGAATACCCGTTACCAGGGAAGCAAGTCCGGTCCGACCCCCTTCGGCCACACCGGAAGCACTTTCAATATAGCTGGTTACGGTGCTGGTACCAAGCATAGCACCCACAGCAGTCCCAATGGCATCAGAAAGGAGAGCCTGCTTAACCCGGGGAATTTCTCCCTTTTCGTTAATCAGTCTGGCCTGGGTAGTAATACCGACCAGGGTCCCAATGGTGTCAAAAATATCAACAAAGAGGAAGGTAAAGAAGACGATAAAGAAATCGAAGGTAAAAATTTTATCAAACTGGAACTGTAGGAAGAGCGGAGCCGCAGGCATACTGATGGGAGTCCAATTCTGTGGTACTGTGGTTACCCCAAAGGGAATACCGATTATGGTGGTTCCCAGAATACCAATGAGTAGGGCGCCCTTTACCCGGAAAGCAAGCAGTACTCCACTAAGTACAAGACCGATAAGGGCAACGAGGGCAGGACCTTTGCTGATGGAACCAAGGGAAACCAGGGTTGCATCATTGTTTACAATAATGCCGGCATTTTGCATACCGATAAACGCGATAAATAGACCAATACCGACCGATACAGCCTTTTTAACATTAATAGGAATGGATTTAACAATTGCTTCCCGAACATTAAACAGAGAAAGAATGATGAAAAGCAGACCTTCCAGGAAAACCGCAGTCAGTGCAAGCTGCCAGGGGTAGCCCATGCCGAGGACTACGGTAAAAGCAAAGAAGGCATTCAATCCCATACCAGGAGCCAGGGCAACCGGAAGATTGGCCAGAAGGGCCATACAAATCGTTGCGATGGCCGAAGCCAGAGCGGTAGCGGTAAAAACTCCGCCCGGAATCATACCAGCAGCCTTTAAAATGCCTGGATTGACCGCCAAAATATAGGCCATGGTCATAAAAGTGGTTATGCCAGCCATCACTTCGGTTCGGACGGTGGTACCGTGAGCTTTAAGCTTAAAAAATTGTTCCACGTTTCGCCTCCATTCGTTAGGACGGGCTCATAACCCGGCCAATTTTAACGAACAGCATACGATAAAATGAAAACCAGTGCAACTGAGAATCTCTATGTTTTTTGTTCTTTATGTCAGAAAAACAGATCGGGTATTTCAAACCGGTCCACATCGACCAGACCACGGTCGGTTAATTTGATATGAAGAATAACGGACAGGGCCATGAAGGACAGGGTCATGAGAGGTTGGGTATTGGACACCCCTTCGTTTTAAAAAAAGGCTTCGAAAGCATCGAGCTTTTGGTTCACCTCTGTTGCGCTTTGATTTGTCATGAGGCCCCCGATGGAAAGAGGAAGATCAGCGATAACCCGGTCACCTAAGGTTACCATCAGGCCTCCCCAATTTTATTCAAGTACCGGGTGGCGTAAAGATTGATGTACCATCAACCCCTACGACAATCATAAGGTCTTTCAGGAGGACCATATCAGCCTGATATCCCGGAGCCAGGGCACCAAAGGTCTGGAGTCCATAGCGATCCGCCACATTCAGCGTAGCCAATCGGATTGCATCGTTGGGATCCACGCCGGCGGCCACGAGGAGTCTGAGCATTCGATCGATGTGTCCCTCCCGGACCAGGTCGGTCGGATGCCGGTCGTCGGAACAGAGGAGGAAGCGGCGGGCATTCCTGGGGGTTACCGTTGGAACCAGGGCTTTTAGGTCCCGGGCGGCGGAACCTTCACGGATCATCACATACATGCCCTTGAAAAGCTTTTTAGCAGCCTCCTCCGCACTGGTCGATTCATGATCGAACCGGATCCCCGCGGAAATATAGGCCGACAGGTCCCGCCCCCGAACGGCCGAGGCGTGGCCATCGATAGCCTTACGGGCTTCCCGGAAAATAGCGAGTTTATCCAGCAAGGTCGCTTCACCGGCAATAAGGCCGGGTAAATTGTTCACTTCCCCAAGGCCCAGCACCCGTTCTTCCCGGGCAAATTGATGCATGTCCGAAGCGAAAAGACTGGCACCTGAAATGTCAAAATTGGTAGCTGGTACACAGGAAGGGACCGTCAGGTATACATCCAGGGGAAGACCCTCAGGGGACCACAATGCGGGCATACTCAGCGGGGCTGAGGGGGGAGGACTCGATATGGACATGGGCATCCATAAAGGAGGGGGCCAGGTATAAGCCCCGGGCGTCTATAGATTGATGAGCCGAGAGGCCATCGTTGATATCCACAATACGCTCATAGGCTACCGATACGGTCGTATCCGGCACAAGGCGGCCCTGGAACACATCAACCAGGGTACAGTGCTCGATGTTGAAATCGCAGACCTGTCGGCCCGAAGCAGCAGCAAGGATTCCTGTGTACTGCACGGTGCTACCTCCCCGGGGCTTTTAACCCTTTCTACTAGTGTAACCCCGGGTATAGCCAGCACGCAAGAAAAATCGTATGTGGAAGGTGGTATGTGAAAGAGGGTATGTGGAAAGGGGGTCCCTATTCCTTCACCACCATCACCTTGCGGATTTCGTCGATATCGGGGCCGACGATGCGGATAAAGTACATGCCCCGGGCAACCACCCGTCCGCCCCGGTTTTTGCCGTCCCAGCTTGCCGTATAGTCCCCGGCCTGCCGGTAGCCCCGGTACAGGACCTGTACCAGGTCGCCATCCAGGGTAAAGACCTGGATCGTCACCTGCCCAGCTTTGGTGAGCTGGTAGGAGAGCCGTACCCGTTCGCCCTTGGTCGGATCGATGACGTTGTTGAGGATCGTGGCATTGCTCCGCTGTTTGGTGACATCGTGGATGTCGAAGCTGAAGGGCCGCACGAGCCGGTACCAGTTGCTCGGTATCGCCGCACCGGGGGCCACATCGAGTCGGGCCACATAGAGGGGGTTATCGGCATTTAAGCCATTATCCAAAGTAAAGAAGAAGTCCAGAGTGGAGACGCTCTTTACCCGGGGGTCGCTGGCGGGAATGCTGAAGTTCCAGAGTGGCCCCGTTCCCTGCAGTGCACCCCCATAGCGGCTCGTACCGCCGCCATGGGCCGGGTCGTTTGGCCAGGGAACGATACCCGAGAAGGCGGCGCCTGAGGGGCTCCCCTGGTTAAAGACGGGGAGCCAGAGCCCTATGGGGCCGTTGACGCTCGTTGCCCGGAAGGTATCGGCCACGTTGCTGTCGAAATGGAGCGACAGATTGACTGGATTCAGAGCGGGGTTCACCCGGACCTGCAGGGTGATGTCCTGGTCCCGGAGCCACTGGGTTCCCGTAAAGTCCCGCACAAGACCGATGGTCTGGCCCGCAGCCTCGCTTCCCGTGGGGAAGGCTGACTCATACTGGCTTTCGCTCACCTCTGTGGTCACGCTGTCCCGGGCCCAGATAGGCCAGACAAAGTAACGGTCATCGGTGGCACTGGCCGGCGGCACCGAGATAAGAACGTCGCTGATGCGGTGGGAGTTGGATGAAAGTGAAATAGGGTTGGGTAAAGTCCCATTTGGATATTCCGGTGCTTCAGTAACAAAAGCTGAATAAACAGGGTCTGTTGTCCAATCGGTAATTGGCTGTGCCCGATCACTGATATTATTAGCAATTGTTACAGTCGTACTTCCATTTGCGATATCATTAATGTTATAGGCAGTAGGGTAAGTTGCCATAACACCAAAAAGAGATCCTGTACCAATTTGTCCGACCACATTAAGTGCTGTTGCTGAAGCAAAATCATTTATATCCGTATTTGCTATAGAATTCCCCAATGAATTATTTATTGGTTCATTAAAAGCAAAAAAAGTCTCAGAAGAACCTGGCAATGAGAAGGTATAGACAATCCGCGGCGGAACCGTATCGGCCGGTATAATTGGATTTGCCAGATCTGTTCCCAGGCTGAAATAGGGTGCTATGGTACCTTTCAGAGACCTATTTGCTTGTAGTGTTATAATCCTCCAAGAGGGGGTTATATTTCCATCCACATAGGGTTTTTCTTTCAGCCAGATATAAAATACTGAATCACCATAGGTACCAGAGAAACCATTTGTGCCTTTAGTCCTATCCACCTCATAACCATCAACGGATACTTCAAAATTAGAAAAGTCCATATTTAAAAACGATTGGGTCTTTACCTTAATACGGTCTATTTTACCATTTCCATTTTCATCTTCAGTATAACTGTACAGTACATTGAGACCGCTTATCCATCCATAACAGGTTAATTGCTGTTCACCTGGTGGGCTGTTATCAGCAGTAACTGTACCCAATAGGGCAAGACCTGAATCATAGGAAATAGGGGTACTTCTGGCATCGCTGTAATAAATCGTTACATGCTGTAAATCGACGATTGCTGTTCCTGCGAGGTTGATCTGCCACATTAACGCGGGATCTGGTGCTGCAGGTAAAACCCAATTGAGATCTTGACCGTCATCCCCTTGGTTATCTCGGGTAATAGTTATGTTATTGCCAGATGTTCCATGAATATTGAGTTTACCGTTGCTAAGAAAATACTGTGTTTTATTTCGCTCAAATCGTATTGTTCCTCCGGCTACGTAATATTTTAATTCATACCATTCGTTTGAACCAGAAATAACAGGATTATTACTTGTAAATTCAACAACACAGGTGCCGGGAATAAAATGATTTGCAATACCGGTGTTATTGGTCCAATTTCCGCCAACAGTAATATTGTGATCATTGGATGTAAAAGATCCATTCTGAATAGTAAGATTCCCGGAAATGCTTAACACCGAAACTAACGAGATATTTCCGCCAGAATTTAAACTAAGGTTCCCGATCTGCACACCGGCGTTCAACGTCGTCCCCGCCCCGGTCATCACCAGCGTCGAGTTCCCCGGCGTGTTAAAGGTCCCTGAGATCGCCACATTCCCAGAGGCTGTTATCGTATTCGTCCCCGTATTGTTTATCGTCCCCGTGCTCGTGAAAGCTCCACAATTTATCGCTGAGCCCCCGCCGTTAAACGTTATCGCTCCTCCGTTCGTTATCCCGTTCGCACCAGCCGCCACCGTCCCTCCGGCTCCCACCGTCATCGTCCCATTCAAGGTCGATGCGGCTCCCAGGCTCAACGTGGTCGTCCCCACCGCGATGCTCGACCCCGCCACTGCTACGATTCCGTTCGTGAACGTCACTGCCGCGTTCAGGCTCACATCCGTCAGGTTCGGCAGGTTCGCCGCAGGCCCGTACACCAGGTTCCCCATCGTCAGGTCCTGTCCCGACCAGCTGATATCATTCCCCGCGTAGTTCGCACTGGCCGCTGTCCCCTGCAGGGTCAGCACCCCGCCCCCTGAGTTCAGCTCAAAGCTCCCGTTGTTCGTTACCGTGCTCCCCGCACTCACATTCAGCGTCACCGCACCGGGAACCACCGTCGAGTCCAGCCGGAACGTCGTCCCGGTATTTATCGTTATATTTTGTGTCGTTGCTGTCCCGCTCCACTGTACCACCGTCCCGCCGCCGCTCACGCTCACAGATCCCAGGGTCTGCCCGTTCGGCCTCACAACCTGGGTCCCGCCGCCGTTCAACGCCAGCGTCGAGCCAGCCCCGTTCGACAGCGTTCCCAGCGTTACATTCCCGCCGACCGTCACCGTCCCACCGCCGTTCATATTCAACGTCCCACCGGTTACATTCAGGGCTCCACTGACGCTGATGTCGTTCCCCGCCCCCTTGTTCAGCGTACTCGTCACCGTAAGCTGGTTACACTCTATCGAGGTCGTCATCGTCTTCGCCGCCGTACTCACCGTTACCGTTCCCAGGTTCTGCTTCATCACGTTCGAGTCCGTCACGTTCCCCGCAGCTCCTCCCACCCCTCCCAGGGTCAGGCTCTGCCCGTTGTGCACGTACGTCCCCGTGTTGTTGATCACAAAGTTCCGGTTCACCACCAGTGCATCCTGCGGTGTCACCGTCGCCCCTGCTCCGATCGTCAGGTCATAGAATCGCTGCCCGTTCGATGTCAGTAAACAGCTTCCCGTGAACACCACCACCCCGCTGTTATGGGTAAAGCTCCCCAGCGTCAGGTCCCCGCCTACGTTCGTCGTCCCGCTCGAGGCTGTCAGCGTCCCTCCGTTTATCCCTCCGTTCAGGTTCAGCGTCCCGCTCCCTCCCGTCAGCGTCCCTCCCGCATTCGTCACCAGCCCACCGAACGTCGCACTCTGGTTCCCCAGCGTGATCGTCCCGCCGTTCGTCGTCACACCCGTCACCGACAGCACGTTGTTCCCTACCGCGAGGGTGTGGCCTACAGCCACCGAAAGATTGTTAGCTACCGTGAGGGTCCCACTTACGTTTACCGTCTCAGGTCCGGCACCCGTCGTAATCGACAGGTTATTGAACGTCTGGTTTCCGGTCGTTAAGGTTACAGGCGTCACGGTCCCGTTCAGCTCGATCATACCTCCGCTGTGCGCCAGCGTCGTAAAGGTTACCGTGGTTCCCCCAATCCGGGTTGTCCCGCTCGTCGCGATATAGTCCGGCACCGTGAAGTTACCTCCCACCGTCACCAGACCGCTCCCGCCGTTAAGCTGTGCCGTCCCCGCTCCTGTCGCAGACCCCGTGATCGCCGCCCCGAATCCTCCCAGAGCCAGGCTCGTACCGGTCCCCAGATTCAGCGAACCCGCCAGCTGCAGGTTCGCAAGGCTCGTCACCGTCGCAGTTCCACCCGTCGTCAGGTTCCCGATCTGCACACCGGCGTTCAACGTCGTCCCCGCCCCGGTCATCACCAGCGTCGAGTTCCCCGGCGTGTTAAAGGTCCCTGAGATCGCCACATTCCCAGAGGCTGTTATCGTATTCGTCCCCGTATTGTTTATCGTCCCCGTGCTCGTGAAAGCTCCACAATTTATCGCTGAGCCCCCGCCGTTAAACGTTATCGCTCCTCCGTTCGTTATCCCGTTCGCACCAGCCGCCACCGTCCCTCCGGCTCCCACCGTCATCGTCCCATTCAAGGTCGATGCGGCTCCCAGGCTCAACGTGGTCGTCCCCACCGCGATGCTCGACCCCGCCACTGCTACGATTCCGTTCGTGAACGTCACTGCCGCGTTCAGGCTCACATCCGTCAGGTTCGGCAGGTTCGCCGCAGGCCCGTACACCAGGTTCCCCATCGTCAGGTCCTGTCCCGACCAGCTGATATCATTCCCCGCGTAGTTCGCACTGGCCGCTGTCCCCTGCAGGGTCAGCACCCCGCCCCCTGAGTTCAGCTCAAAGCTCCCGTTGTTCGTTACCGTGCTCCCCGCACTCACATTCAGCGTCACCGCTCCGGGAACCACCGTCGAGTCCAGCCGGAACGTCGTCCCGGTATTTATCGTTATATTTTGTGTCGTTGCTGTCCCGCTCCACTGTACCACCGTCCCGCCGCCGCTCACGCTCACAGATCCCAGGGTCTGCCCGTTCGGCCTCACAACCTGGGTCCCGCCGCCGTTCAACGCCAGCGTCGAGCCAGCCCCGTTCGACAGCGTTCCCAGCGTTACATTCCCGCCGACCGTCACCGTCCCACCGCCGTTCATATTCAACGTCCCACCGGTTACATTCAGGGCTCCACTGACGCTGATGTCGTTCCCCGCCCCCTTGTTCAGCGTACTCGTCACCGTAAGCTGGTTACACTCTATCGAGGTCGTCATCGTCTTCGCCGCCGTACTCACCGTTACCGTTCCCAGGTTCTGCTTCATCACGTTCGAGTCCGTCACGTTCCCCGCAGCTCCTCCCACCCCTCCCAGGGTCAGGCTCTGCCCGTTGTGCACGTACGTCCCCGTGTTGTTGATCACAAAGTTCCGGTTCACCACCAGTGCATCCTGCGGTGTCACCGTCGCCCCTGCTCCGATCGTCAGGTCATAGAATCGCTGCCCGTTCGATGTCAGTAAACAGCTTCCCGTGAACACCACCACCCCGCTGTTATGGGTAAAGCTCCCCAGCGTCAGGTCCCCGCCTACGTTCGTCGTCCCGCTCGAGGCTGTCAGCGTCCCTCCGTTTATCCCTCCGTTCAGGTTCAGCGTCCCGCTCCCTCCCGTCAGCGTCCCTCCCGCATTCGTCACCAGCCCACCGAACGTCGCACTTTGGTTCCCCAGCGTGATCGTCCCGCTGTTCGTCGTCGTACCCGTCACCGACAGCACGTTGTTCCCTACCGCGAGGGTGTGGCCTACAGCCACCGAAAGATTGTTAGCTACCGTGAGGGTCCCACTTACATTAACCGTCTCAGGTCCGGCACCCGTCGTAATCGACAGGTTATTGAACGTCTGGTTTCCGGTCGTTAAGGTTACAGGCGTCACGGTCCCGTTCAGCTCGATCATACCTCCGCTGTGCGCCAGCGTCGTAAAGGTTACCGTGGTTCCCCCAATCCGGGTTGTCCCGCTCGTCGCGATATAGTCCGGCACCGTGAAGTTACCTCCCACCGTCACCAGACCGCTCCCGCCGTTAAGCTGTGCCGTCCCCGCTCCTGTCGCAGACCCCGTGATCGCCGCCCCGAATCCTCCCAGAGCCAGGCTCGTACCGGTCCCCAGATTCAGCGAACCCGCCAGCTGCAGGTTCGCAAGGCTCGTCACCGTCGCAGTTCCACCCGTCGTCAGGTTCCCGATCTGCACACCGGCGTTCAACGTCGTCCCCGCCCCGGTCATCACCAGCGTCGAGTTCCCCGGCGTGTTAAAGGTCCCTGAGATCGCCACATTCCCAGAGGCTGTTATCGTATTCGTCCCCGTATTGTTTATCGTCCCCGTGCTCGTGAAAGCTCCACAATTTATCGCTGAGCCCCCGCCGTTAAACGTTATCGCTCCTCCGTTCGTTATCCCGTTCGCACCAGCCGCCACCGTCCCTCCGGCTCCCACCGTCATCGTCCCATTCAAGGTCGATGCGGCTCCCAGGCTCAACGTGGTCGTCCCCACCGCGATGCTCGACCCCGCCACTGCTACGATTCCGTTCGTGAACGTCACTGCCGCGTTCAGGCTCACATCCGTCAGGTTCGGCAGGTTCGCCGCAGGCCCGTACACCAGGTTCCCCATCGTCAGGTCCTGTCCCGACCAGCTGATATCATTCCCCGCGTAGTTCGCACTGGCCGCTGTCCCCTGCAGGGTCAGCACCCCGCCCCCTGAGTTCAGCTCAAAGCTCCCGTTGTTCGTTACCGTGCTCCCCGCACTCACATTCAGCGTCACCGCTCCGGGAACCACCGTCGAGTCCAGCCGGAACGTCGTCCCGGTATTTATCGTTATATTTTGTGTCGTTGCTGTCCCGCTCCACTGTACCACCGTCCCGCCGCCGCTCACGCTCACAGATCCCAGGGTCTGCCCGTTCGGCCTCACAACCTGGGTCCCGCCGCCGTTCAACGCCAGCGTCGAGCCAGCCCCGTTCGACAGCGTTCCCAGCGTTACATTCCCGCCGACCGTCACCGTCCCACCGCCGTTCATATTCAACGTCCCACCGGTTACATTCAGGGCTCCACTGACGCTGATGTCGTTCCCCGCCCCCTTGTTCAGCGTACTCGTCACCGTAAGCTGGTTACACTCTATCGAGGTCGTCATCGTCTTCGCCGCCGTACTCACCGTTACCGTTCCCAGGTTCTGCTTCATCACGTTCGAGTCCGTCACGTTCCCCGCAGCTCCTCCCACCCCTCCCAGGGTCAGGCTCTGCCCGTTGTGCACGTACGTCCCCGTGTTGTTGATCACAAAGTTCCGGTTCACCACCAGTGCATCCTGCGGTGTCACCGTCGCCCCTGCTCCGATCGTCAGGTCATAGAATCGCTGCCCGTTCGATGTCAGTAAACAGCTTCCCGTGAACACCACCACCCCGCTGTTATGGGTAAAGCTCCCCAGCGTCAGGTCCCCGCCTACGTTCGTCGTCCCGCTCGAGGCTGTCAGCGTCCCTCCGTTTATCCCTCCGTTCAGGTTCAGCGTCCCGCTCCCTCCCGTCAGCGTCCCTCCCGCATTCGTCACCAGCCCACCGAACGTCGCACTCTGGTTCCCCAGCGTGATCGTCCCGCCGTTCGTCGTCGTACCCGTCACCGACAGCACGTTGTTCCCTACCGCGAGGGTGTGGCCTACAGCCACCGAAAGATTGTTAGCTACCGTGAGGGTCCCACTTACGTTTACCGTCTCAGGTCCGGCACCCGTCGTAATCGACAGGTTATTAAAGGTATTAGCACTATAGATCGTCCCAGTCCCCGTAAAGATTACCGTACCACCATTGTGGGTAAAGTTCGTCACATTCCAGTTCGTACCCACACTCACACTCGTACTCGTCGGGGCAAGCAAGGTTCCCACCGGACTCCCGTTCGTCCCCATGTACCCGCCTACCGTCAGCGTGTTCCCTCCCGTTATCGACGATGCATCCAGCGTCCCGGCTCCACTCACATTACCGCCTATCGTCTGACTAAAGTTTGCCAGAACCAAGGTCCCTGCGGTTAGGGTCAGGTTCCCTGCTACCGTTACCGCTGCATTGGCAGTCACCGTTCCACTGCTGTTTATTGTCAAATTTTCATAGGTTGATCCCCAAACCAAGGTGCCTGAGAGGCCATAGTATTCGATTGCACTACCGGCCCCATTTATCTTTGTTCCTCCCACCGTTTCAGTTCCCTGTAAGCGAATTATTCCATTATTAGTAATGGTGGATAATCCGGTCAGGTTGTATCCGTTAAGGTCCAGGGTGGCCCCGGGATCGACGGTAACCGAGGCCGCTGTTGCATGGGTTGTAAGGACTGGACTATTTGGTGTTCCTGATGGAATAACGACAAGTGAGGTAACTGTTGGGACCGAACCCACATCCCAGTTTGCAGCGGTGCTCCAATCGGTACTAGTATCTCCATCCCAGTTCCAGATGGTGGCTGAGGGCTGAATAAAAGAAATACTTCCCAGGATAAACCCATTGGGGGCCAGAATAGAAACATTAAGACCATCCCCTGCATCTACGGCTCCGGGATAGGTTATATTGAATGAAAAGGTACCCGCTCCGGAAAGGGTAGTAAAATTGGTAGCCCCCACCGAACCGGTGATGATCGCACCATCAACGGTATAGCTTTCATTGGTCGTAATATTGTCATTGGTTCTTGTGGTAGTATATTGAAATTGGGTTCCAGAAGAAAAAGTTCCCGTCAAGGTAACCGTAATGGTCGTTCCCGCCGCCGGAGTCTGAGAAGTAGTGGGGGAATGGTAAGTAACTCCACCGGTGGTAATGGTCATATTATTAAAGATGATATTATAACCCGTGCCAGAAAGGCTTGCCGCAGAAAGACTACAGGTGCCATCTCCATTGAAGGTGGTGGAAGTACCCGCATTCTGGTTGCCCCAAAAAGTACCAGAGATAGAAATAGATACATTATTACTTAGGTTGATGGTATTGGTGGCGTTTTCATTCGCATCCATGTAGCCCGTTACATTGATAGATCCCGGCCCTACGATATTTACATTGCTCGGAATTGCCCCACCACCACTCTGACCAAAGTTCAGACTTCCCCCCGAAACTAATAGAGTAAATCCGTTTAAATAGAATGTTACCGTATTCGCATTATTATGATTAAACACCACACTGTTCATGGTGTAGTTATTATCAAGGGTAATCGACGAGGTTCCATCTAGGGCTACTACATCGCTGGCAGAAGGAAGGGTCCCGCCACTCCAGTTTGCGGCGGTTCCCCAGGTACCACTGGTACCGGCATTCCAGGTCTTTGTTGGGGTAGGAGATTGGGCAAATATCGGTGCAATATAGATATAGGTACTAAACAAGAGTATACAGAGTAACCATTTATTAAAATTAAATGAATGAAAACATGATAATGCTCTTTTCACGAAAGTACTCCCTGTATAAGGTATCATGGGACTTTTTGCTATTTTTTCTATTAGTAAGTATATCCGCTAATACGTTTCCTTTCAAATCAGCTTATCTGTTTTTCCATCCACCCCTTTATTTCTATTCCTTTTGTGTTATTATATTGAGAAACAACAGTTACAATTTTACATTATTTGCATTTTTATTCTTAAAAGTTGGAGTTACTACTATGAACACAAAGACGATCCTTGTCGTCGATGATTCTCGAATTATGAGAAACATTGTAAAAAACACCTGTATAAGCATGGGGATTCCCTGTGAGTTCCTAGAAGCAGCAAATGGGAAGGATGCCTTGCACCTTGTACAGCATCATACGGTGGACCTTATTCTGCTCGATTGGAACATGCCCGAACTATCTGGAATCGATTTTTTAAAACAAATTCGTACCATACCCGACTATAAAAACCTTCCAGTCATCATGATTACCAGTGAAGCTGCAAAATATAATGTGATAGAAGCTCTCAAAGCCGGAGCTACCGATTACATCATAAAACCAGTCAATGAACGAATATTTACTGAAAAACTTTCAAAAATCATCTGGTAAGGAGATTCCCCATGGAAAAATATATAGAACCCTTTGTACAGGTCTGTGAATCGGTTTTTCAGTCCTTTTTAAATTATACCATATCGGTAGGACGCCCCTATTTATGTGAATCTACAACAACCCATAATTGGGATATATCGGGCATTATCGGCCTTACCGGGGAAGCCCGTGGTGCGGTAGTGCTGTCCATGAAAGAAGACCTCGCACTACGCATAACAGAGAACCTTTCAGGGGTAAAGAAAACTCAGGTTGATGATGAGGTAGTGGATGCAATTGGCGAACTGGTCAATATCATAGCCGGTAATGCTAAAAAGGGTCTGGAAGAATCCTTTAGGCTTATCATATCACTGCCTACTATCGTTCATGGCGACCAACATACCATTTCCTGGCCTGTCGAAAAGACTCGCATCATCTGTATTCCCTGTGCTATACCTTCTGAAAAAGCTGAATTTTGTCTTTCTGTAGCGCTAGAAATAACCAAGGGGCAATAACTATGGGTTTTATCCTCAATATTTTTACCAGTGGTAAGCATTTTAAGACAGACAATGAAGAATTAGATCTTTTTGTTCGCTATGTATTATTAAATGCGATGATATTTCTTGGCGGATCCTTACTCATTCTTTTTGGTGTTCAAAGTTTGCATGCCGGAGCTTTACTCCAAGGGATCTTTGATCTTTCAATGGCCGCCATTACCATCTTTGGTTTTATATTACTAAGAACTAATGTCAATTTTTCCGCTTCTTCATTCCTTACGGTAGTTTCCTTTTTCTTTCTTTGTACGTTTCTGATTCAATCGGGAGGAATTCAGGGGTCTGGAGTTCTTTGGGCCTATTCTTTTCCACTACTGGCTATATTTTTACTTGGGATTCGAATAGGAACTGTCCTCGCTATTTTATTAGGTATGTTTCTATGTGCTATATTTTTCATACCAGGAATCTCTCAATTTACCTATGAACGAGCCTTTGCGTTCAGAGGCATTGGAGTGTATATCTTAGTTACAACTTGTACCATCGTGTACGAGATAACCAAGATAAATAAAGATAAACGGCTTCTTAGGCTTACTCAGACTATACAGGCTGAGCGGGATCAGATTTCGGCAATGAAGGACAATCTGCCGACAGGTATTTTTTTGCTGGATGAACAACTCTGTATTCAATCCCAGTATTCACCAAAACTTGAACAAATCTTTACACAAAGCAACCTGAGCGGAGCTTCATTCATCAACCTATTACAAAACTCGTTACAAAACAAAGAACTCGATCTTTTACATGATTACTTTGAAATGCTTTTAAACAAAAGCCACGATCAAAGTCTTTTGGAGGAAATTAACCCTCTTAAGGAATTTTCCTTTACCCCTCTTCCAGGTGGAGAAATCAAATATCTTTCTATCATGTTTACGACGTTCTCAAATGAAAACAACAAAACATTCATACTGGGTTCTGTCCAGGATTTAACAAAAGAACGGGCTCTTCAGCTGCAGCTTGAAGCAGAAGAACGCAAACGACAAAAAGAGATGCGATCCCTCTTTGAAATCATTCATATTGAACCCCGACTTTTCCAGGATTTTATTAATGAAACTGAAGAGAATTTTCAAGCTATTAACGAGTTACTAAAAGACCAAACTAAACCAACTCACGAGGTAATTACAGAAATATATCAGTTGATACATGCGGTTAAATCGAATGCGGTGATTCTGGGGCTCCAGGAATTTGGTGAAAAACTGCATGGTCTAGAACGGGAACTTAATCAACTTAAAGTGAAACATGAAGTAACATTCAATGATCTCCTTCATTTTACCTTAGAAATGGAATCGGTGCTCCAGGAAAAAGATTCATTTAAAGGCCTCTTGGAACGGCTTAAGAGTTTTACCCGAGGATCAAATACAGTTCAGGAAGAAGTCATATTGATTAAGACTCTGGAAAAACTTATAGAAAAAACTGCACAAAGCCTGGGAAAGGAAGCAAAGCTTGTAATTAAACAGATCGATTCACATGCCTTGAATTATGTGCCCTTTAAAGATTTAAAGGATATCCTTACACAAATTGTACGGAATGCTCTAGTTCATGGCATAGAAACTCCAGCAGAGCGAAAAAGACTGAAAAAAGCTGCCCATGGGCTTATTGAACTTTCAATAAAACAGGAACACCAACAGATTATTTGTACTATTACCGATGATGGCAGAGGTATTTCCTTTGATGTGGTACGACAGAGAGCTCAAGAACAGCAACTGATAGACTCACAGGACAATCTTTCAAGGGAGCAACTTCTCGCATTGCTATTCAACCCTGGTTTTAGTACAGAAAAAACCTCAACATTACACGCCGGAAGAGGTATTGGCCTGAGCCTGGTAAAGGATCGTATTAAAAAACTTAATGGTTCTATTGGCATACAAACCAAAGAAGGACGAGGCTGTCGTTTTATTATTAATTTTCCAGTTTTACAGGAGTCTGCTGCCAGTGCAGTATAGCACTGACATCAGGCTCTTAGTGGTGGGGTCCAGCGAGGAAACCTCGCTGGTAGTGTATTATTCCGGATCGTGATAGAGGAAGCAAGCAACCTGATGGTCACTGTCAGCATCTTTCAGTTTCGGTATAGTATGCTGGCACTTGTCCATCCGCTTCGGACAGCGGTCATAGAAATAACAGCCATGCCGCTCCTTGTCGGGGGAAGGAACGTCGCCGGTCAGAATAATCCGCTGGCGTTTCCGCTCTACCACCGGGTCCGGAATGGGAGCCGCAGAAAGAAGCGCCTGGGTATAGGGGTGCAGGGGCTTTTCAAAAAGCGTATTGCGGTCAGCAATTTCTACAATCACACCGAGATACATGACCGCAATCCGGTTTGAAATATAACGAACCACCGCCAGGTCATGGGCTATAAAAAGATAGGTGAGCCCCAATTCCTGCTGAAGATCCTTAAAAAGGTTGAGGATCTGGGCCTGAATAGAAACGTCCAGGGCAGATACGGGCTCATCGGCGAGGATCAGCTCCGGATTTAACGCCAGGGCCCGGGCGATACCGATTCTCTGCCGCTGGCCGCCTGAAAATTCATGGGGATAGCGGTTCCTGAAGAAGCGGGAAAGACCGACCTTTTCCATGAGGTCCTCGACCCGGTCGATAATCTCTCCCTTTTGCATATTGATGAGCCCCCGGGACTTATAGATTTTCAGGGGTTCTGCAATGATGTCACCGCTGGTCATCCGTGGATTCAGCGATGCATAGGGGTCCTGAAAGACCATCTGCATATTTTTACGGGCTTTAAGTAACGCCGATGCATGGAGCTTAGTCAGATCCTCACCCTTAAAAATGACTGAACCGGCAGTAGGCCGGTGAAGCTGCGCCACCGCACGGGCAGTGGTCGATTTACCACAGCCCGATTCGCCGACGAGCCCCAGGGTTTCTCCTTTCTTGATTTTAAAGGAAATACCATCTACCGCCCGGATATAACCCTTATGAGAAGAAAAAGGACCACCGCCGGTATGAAAGTGTAATTTTAAATTCTCCACATCCAATAAATAGTCAGTATTCATAATTAACGAGCCTCCCGGGAATAGAGCCAGCACGACGCAGCACAACCATTATCGAAGGACGTCGATGCAGGATACTTCTGTTTGCAGATGTCCATGGCCTTGTCACATCTCGGATAGAAGGGACAGCAGTCAGGCAGATCGATAACGTTTGGCGGCTGACCTTGAATGGACTGGAGCCGTTCATTGGTAAACTTATCGAGCCGGGGAACCGACTTGATAAGCCCCTGGGTATAGGGATGCCGGGGGTGAGCAAATATTTCATCCACCGGGCCCCGTTCCACAATACGGCCGGCGTACATAACGCAGATGGTATCGCAGAGGCCCGCCACCACACCGAGGGAGTGGGTAATCATGATTACCGCCGTACCAAGCCGTGCAGTGAGGTCCCGGATCAGGTCCAGAATCTGGGCCTGAATGGTTACATCGAGAGCGCTGGTGGGTTCATCGGCAATGAGAATATCCGGGTTACAGGAAAGAGCCATGGCGATCATAACCCGCTGGCGCATACCTCCGGAGAACTGGTGGGGATAGTTATCGATACGTTTTTCAGCCGCTGGAATGCCAGCCAGCTTCAGCATCTCTATCGCCTTATCCCGGGCTGCGGCCTTGGAAAGCCCCTGATGCAGTACCAGGGTTTCCACCATCTGGGTGGAAATCTTAAGAAAGGGGTTCAGGCTCGTCATGGGATCCTGGAAAATCATGGAAATTTTATTTCCCCGGATATCCCGGATCTGGTTTGGTGTCATTTTCAGGAGATCCTGTCCCCGATAGAGCACTTCGCCGCCGGCGATACGCCCCGGGGGGAAGGGTACCAGGTTCATAATGGAAAGATTGGTCACACTCTTTCCTGAGCCCGATTCACCAACCAGCCCCAGGGTCTCTCCCTGGCGGAGGTCGAAGGTTACCCCATCGACCGCCTTTACAATCCCTTCATCAACATGAAAATATGTTTTCAGGTCCTTAACCTGTAAAATTACTTCATCGGTCATTACCGTTACTCCTTACGACACCTAGGTCCGGTTTTTGCTCTGGGGATCCAGAGCATCCCGCAGGCCGTCACCCAGAAAGTTCATGGCAAACAGGAAAATAGTCATGGAAATGGCAGGGAACAGGAGCCGCCAGGGATAAAGTTCCATACCCTTTACACCATCGGCCACCAGGGTACCCCAGGATGCACCGGGGGCTGAAACACCAAGACCAAGGAAGGAAAGGAAGGATTCGTTCATAATAAAGCTAGGCATCTGCAGGGTCGCAAAGATGATGATGACCCCTAATGAGTTTGGCAGGAGATGCCGGAAAATGATGCGGGCCTGGCTGGCCCCCATGGATCGGGCGGCTTCGACAAATTCGGAGTTTTTTAGGCTGATAATCTGGCCCCGTACAACCCGGGCTATGGTAAGCCAGGAAACCATGGCTATGGCGATAAAGAGGATAAAGATGGAATTGCTGCCCGAGGGGACCATGGACATAAGAATAATGACGATGAGCATATAGGGAAGCCCATAGAGGACATCAACAAAACGCATTAAGAGGTTATCCACCCAACCACCCAGGAAGCCCGCAACGGCACCAATGATGATACCAATAAGAACAGCGGTCAGAGTACCTACTACACCAATACCGATCGAAATCTGTCCGCCATATATGATACGGGCCAGCATATCCCGGCCAAGATAGTCAGTCCCCAGAATGTACACCTTTTTATAGGATGGATTGTGCTGAACCTCATCCATAATTTTAGCCAGCTCAGCCTTCTGAGATTCCAGTTCGGTCTTCAGGTCTTCTCTATCCTGGGTTTTAAGAACCTCCGTAAGCCGCTCGATACGCTTTTCGACTTTTTCTACCGCCAGTTCCCCTGCGGTCTTAAAGGAGGGCCTCAGATTGATATGCATAAGATTCTGCTCATTGGGGTTGTAAATCGGCAGAATCGGCGCTACCAGGGAAACCACCATATAAAAAATGACCACATACAGGCCAATCAGCGCCATCCGGTTTTTCCGTAACCGCTTCCAGGCATCGGCCCAGAGGGATACGGGCTTTACCTGCTGATTGAATTCATTCACCATATTTTTAGCAGTATCAGCCATGAAGTACTCCTATTTATACGCAATCCGCGGATCAAGCAATCCGTACAGGATATCTACCACAAAGTTCATGACCACCAGGATCGCAGAATAGACGATAATATCCCCCATGATGAGGGTATAGTCCCGGTTCAGGGCAGACTGAACGAATATCTGCCCAACCCCGGGGACAAGGAATACCGTTTCGACCACCACTGAACCAGTTATAATACCAGAGAAGGCTGGTCCTAGGTATGAAACGATCGGCAACAGGGCACCCTTAAGCACATGTTTTATAATAACAACCGACTCTTTTAAGCCCTTAGCCCTGGCAGTACGGATATAGTCTGACCGTAAAACCTCGAGGATAGATCCCCGGGAAAGCCGGGCAATATAGGCAAAATAGGGGAATGCTAATGTAATCATAGGAAGGACAATTGTTTTCCACCCCGCCCGACTGTTTATCCAGCCCGATGTAGGCAACCAGCTCAGCTTCATAGCAAATACGAGCTGTAAGACAGGACCAATAACAAAAAGGGGCACCGATATACCAATAACTGCGATAGACATGGATAGATAATCAGGCCATTTATTCTGTCTCAGGGCACTCACAATTCCTGCCAGGGTTCCCAGGAAGAAAGCGAGGGCAAGGGCAAAACTACCAAGGATGATCGATGTAGGCATGGTAGCCCCAATCAGTTCATTCACAGTCTGATCCTGATACCGGAATGAAGGCCCCAGATCGCCCCGTAAAATATCCTGAAGATACCGCCCGTATTGTTGTAAGAGGGGCTCATCCATGTGATATTTTTTAAGAATATTCTGTAACACCGCTTCGGGGATTTTCTTCTCCGAAGAGAAGGGGCCGCCCGGTGCAAAGCGAATGAGAAAAAAACTGAGCGTCACGATGATAAACATCGTGGGAATAATACTCAGCAAACGACGAATGATGAACCTGGCCATCATTTCCTCCAGATTAAGATAATTTGACGAACTCGCCAAATAGCTATAGTCACCGGAAGGTAACTGTACCTATTCGGGGAGTTTATCCCTCATAGGTAATAACCTTAACAGGATAGTACCACAGGTGTAGTTCCTCTTTTAAGATGTTTCACCACAGGGATTAAATAGAAAGGCGCCCCCAAGGGCGCCCTTCCAAATTTAGAGACTAGAGCGCCTTATTTTTTCTTGGAAATGAACTTCCAGTGATGAACACCCAGCGGGTTGCCATACCAGCCATCCCACTTAGTAAGGTCAATCATATCAAGATCGACATACCAGTAAAGGGGCAGCATTCCCTGATCTTCGGCGAATATCTTCTCTGCATCCATAAGCGTCTGATTTCTTTCTGGGCTGTCGGGCATTGAGGCAGCTTTCTTTACCAGTTCATCAAACTTGGGATTTGAATAGAGACCATCGTTGTTACCACCACCGGTAATAAAGAGTTCCAGGAAGTTGGAGGGATCCATATAGTCTGCAACCCAACCATGACGGGCTACATCAAAGTCGTGAGCATTGGACCTGGTATCGAGGAAGGTCTTCCACTCTTCGTTCTTAAGCTCAACCTTAATACCCAGGTTGTTCTGCCACTGTTCCTGTACGAATTCTGCAATCTTTTTATGGCCTTCGTTAGTGTTGTACTTAATGGTGAGCACTGGGAAACCCTTACCATTGGGATAGCCAGCTTGAGCAAGGAGTTCCTTAGCCTTGGCTACATCGTAACCAATTCCGGGCTGGGGAGTGAAGCCAGCCATAGGAGGCGTAAAGGCATCGGTGGGGATCTGACCGGCCTTGGTAACCTTTTCTACCAGAGCTTTCTTGTCGATCGCAGCAGCCAGAGCCTTGCGGACAAGAGGATTATCATAGGGTTTGCGCTGGTTATTAAAGCAGTAGTAGTAAGTTGCAAGTTGGGGATTAACCTGATAATCGGGCCGCAGTTTAACTTCGTCGATAATATCGGTGGGAACAGAAGTATCCCAATCAATTTCGCCCTTAAGGAACATATTATAGGATGTTTTTTCATCGGTAACCGCAAGAATCTTAATAGAATTCAGTTTTACATTCTTGGCATCCCAGTATTTGGGGTTTTTAACCGCAAAAATGTATTCCTGAGGTTTCCATTCCTTGAGGGTATAGGGGCCATTGCCAACAAAGTTGCCCGGTTTTACCCACTGATCACCAAACTTTTCAATAACATGCTGGGGAAGGGGAGCAAAGGCATAGTGGGCGGTCATGTCGACAAAGTATGCCGCAGGACCAACCAGTTCAACCTGGAGGGTGTAGTCATCAAGAGCCTTTACACCAACAGTGGAAGGATCGGTGGTCTTGCCCTGATTGTAGTCATCGGCACCCTTTACTACCATGCCAATCATGTAAGCATACTCGGCGGCAGTTTCGGGTTTCAGTGTCCGGAGCCAACCGTAGACAAAGTCCTTGGCGGTAACTGGGGTTCCATCAGACCAGGTGCTCTTGCGGAGCTTAAAGGTTACGGTCTTGCCGTCGGGACTGATGGTCCAGGATTCAGCAATACCGGGGATCGCCTTGGAAGTTTTGGGATCATTAATGGTAAGACCTTCGAACAGGGCCATATAAAGCCGGTGTTCAGGTACACCCTGAATCAGAGACGGATCCAGAGTCTGAGGTTCAGCGGCGTTGTTCACGATGAATTCGGCCTTGTCTGCGGTCAACTCCTTTTGAGCACAGGAGAGAACAAACAGAGAAGCGAATCCAACCACAAGAGCGGCTACTAGTACACTCTTTTTCATGTTGATTCCTCCTTGATCTATCATATCAACGAATAGAACTTATTTTTTATACATCGCTATTTTGATTTACGCAACAGTTTTGAGCATATTTTCTGTAAAAACATGCAATTTATTGCATATAGCTGACAACAATGCAAAATTCGTCGCAATTGACAGTATATTTCTACAAATTGTATACTAATAACTTATGAAACCAATTAGCGCAGTTTATCGCGATCGCATTATGCAAATGATGGGCAAAGCCCGACTTGATACGGTAGTCACAGAAAACAACGTGTATCAAGAAGCAAACAAGGCAGTACTTCCTTATATTGATGGAATTCTCGAAGAGCTCATGCTTCCCGGCTCAGGGGTTGATGGGGCCGAACATCTGCGGGAATTATTACAGAAGGCCAAAGAAGGCCATTCCTGCCTTTTACTGGTTGAACATTACAGTAACTTTGACCTGCCTTCTATCAGCTACCTCTTACGAAAAGAGCTTCCCGATGGCCAGGAACTGGCCGATGCCATTGTGGCCATTGCAGGCTTAAAGCTCAATGAATCGAACCCGGTGGTAGCAGCCTTTACCGAAGCCTATACCCGGATTGTGATTTACCCAAGCCGCTCCCTCCAGGGCTTGGACCCCGAAAAGGACCGGGCAGAGATTATCCGCAGTAATGCAATTAACCGGGCAGCTATGAAGACTCTGAATGAGGTAAAAGTGTCGGGCAAGCTTATCCTGGTATTCCCTGCTGGAACCCGGTTCCGCCCCTGGGACCCGGAAAGCAAACGGGGTGTCCGGGAGATTGATTCTTATATTAAGTCCTTTGAGTATTTCTGCCCCATTGCCATAAATGGGGAGGTTCTGCGGATACAGCCGGGGGACATGGCAGAAGACCAGGTGACCCAGGATGTGGTTCGTATTACCATCGGGCCTGTTACTAGCTGCGCCGAATTCCGTGAAAAGGCCCGGGCCGAGGCAGAGGCCGCCGGTGTGGAAGACAAGAAACAGGCTACGGTAGACAAAATTATGGAATTGCTGGAACAAATGCACCGGGAAGCCGAAAGCCGGCGGCCGAAGGTTTAAGGGGAGCTCAACGGCTGCGGCGCTTCCAGCGAATATATACCTGCCGGCCCGGGCCGTTTTCCTGGGCCCGCTCTTCAATCTCAAACTGGGGGATGGCCCGGAAGAGGTCTCCCAGCTTCTTAAAGCCATAGTTCCGCGGATCAAACTCACTGGATCGGTTGGTAATGTTTTGTCCCACCGAACCCAGGTACGCCCAGCCTGATTCATCGGCCAGATCATCCACCACATTGCGCAGTAAGGAGAGGAGCCGCCGATCAACCTTAAAATCCTTCTGGCTTTTAGCGGTAGTCTTTACTTCATCTTCTTCGCTTTCTTCCTGCTGTTCCTTCAGTATTTCCGTATAGATAAACTTGTCACAGGCTGCCACAAAGGCCTTGGGGGTTTTCTTTTCACCAAACCCATAGACGATACGGCCGCTTTCGCGGATCCGGGCGGCAAGCCGGGTAAAGTCTGAATCGCTGGAGACAATACAGAAGCCGTCCAGTTTTTCCGTATAAAGGAGGTCCATGGCATCGATAATCATGGCACTGTCGGTAGCATTTTTGCCGCTTGTATAGGAAAACTGCTGGATGGGCTGGATAGCATATTCCAGAAGCCGGTCTTTCCAGGACCGCAGGTTGGTACTGGTCCAATCCCCATAGATCCGCTTTACGCTGGCTACACCATATTTGGCAACTTCATTTAAAAGACCATCGATAATGGCAGGCTGGGTGTTATCCGCATCGATGAGTACTGCGAGTTTCGCCTGGTTGGGAACCGGTTGGGCAGCAGAAAAGGGTAATAAGGGCATAGCTCATTCTCCAAAAATTGAACGTTTAAGGCGTCGCACTAGACTTATTTTCCCAATGGACAGGTTAAAGACCTCACCTTCGGGATAGTATTCACTTCGTAGCATAAGCTCTGTGCCAGATTTTTCAAGAGCCAGGGGACGAATTATAGCACGGTTAGCCTCGCCCTTGGGACCCCGCCAGAAAAGTTCTATGAGAGCTCTCTGGGAGAGGGCCTGTTCCACCAGGCGTACCTTACCCACATAGTCGAGTCCCCGGGCTTCTAGTTTTTCGTAACGCACCGCCGCCGCCACCAGCTGACTTTCATCGAGGATGAGCCGCCGATCGATACGAGCTGACAGTTCGTTTTTTTGTTCTTTGGTTAAAGGTTTTGCTTCAAGTTTGGAGTGGAGATCTTCCAGCAGTTTTTTTGCAAAGGCTGTCATATCCGCTTCGCTGGCGGGGTCGGCCAGAGATGCAGTGTCGGTCCGGGATGCAGGCGCTGGGGCAATGGTTCGGGCAAACAGGCTGGAACGAGGATCTTCTTCCTCAAAACGGGATCGTCCGCTCGAGCGAGCGAAGGGGTTCATCCGGGCAAAAGCCGGACTGGCCTGGGGGTTGGAAAAAGCATGGTTGGCCTGGGGGGTGCCAGAACCGACATGCAAGGCAGAGGTTTCATCTGAAGGAGACGTTGCCTGTCGGGAAGGTCCTGTACGGGAAGGTGCCGGCCGGGCTAGGGTATCCAGCCCAGCTTTTTCCAATACCTCCGAAAGCAAGCTTTCATCCGCATCCCGCAGCAAATACACCCCTGGGGCAAGCTCCCTATCTATCAGATCCTTTACACTATCGATTTCTACAATATAACGTCGTTCCGATTCGAGAACAAGGATCATGCCTTTATAGAGAGCAGCTGCATGATAACGATGTTCCCATTCATCCAAAGACCATACAAGGCTCTGGGGGATCGGTTTTGTGGAAAGGGTTTCTAAAAGATTTTTAAGATCATCTAATCGAAATCCTCGGTCAAGGGCACGGATAAAGCCGTCCCGGGAAAGCTCGAGCTTCAGTGTTTGTCCTGCTTCCAGAAGCCTGCAAAAACGGGCCAATCGACTGAGTTCTTTAAAGGGGATTTCGGGATACACAACAATGGAAAAACTCGCATCACAGACAATGAAGGGCCTGGTCCGGTTGTGATCGAGGCCGCCCTGGGATGTACGGATATAGCCATCCGCTACCGGAACCAGGAGCCCAGCCCTTTTCATGGCTTTTATAAGGGCATGAAAAAAGTCGATAGGGTCCACGCCGGGGCAGTGGGCTAGTGCTGAAAAAGAGATATTTTCATGTTCTCCAAAACGGTGCAGCTCTGCGGCGCGTTGCGCCTCTATAAGCCAGAACCTGCGGAGGCTCTGTTCATTATAGATCCACCCGTCCTGCATAGAATGTAAAATTCGATGAATGAGCCGGGTCCAGTTTTGCAGGCGATCCCGGGAAAGGCGACGGCTTGTACGTTCAAGATCCAATTCTACCGCAAGCAAAGCCGCTGCAAGATACTCACACCGATCACTGGGCTCAAGAGAAGCAAAAGCCTCAAGACGATATTCATCAATATGATAGATTCCCTCTTCGACACGGAGAATACCCAGGTATTCTAGGGCATGAGTCAGATCGCCAGCGAAGGAAGCACCACCAGCCTGTGCAAAGAGGTGCTCCAATTCATCCTGGGCCTTTTTCTTAAAACTGCCATCGGACTTAAAAACTTGCCCTGCATTGAATAGCCATGCTAACAGGGCTCCCAGAATAAGTTCTGATGTTACCGAGGATGCCGCTAAACCTGACATAATGTTGACTGGTTCGGAAGATTCGGAGGGTAGATCTTCGATGGGCAAAGCTGGGAACAGTATGGATGGTTCTTGAAGGATAGGAACCAAAATTGGTTCAAGGACTGGATTGAGACTGATCCGAGATCTACCTTCATCCATGGTCTTAAAGACTAGCAATCGTTCTTCTAAATTCAGGATGAACCCATAGAGCTCCGCGTAGCTGTAATCTCCTTCGAAAAATATAGCCAGGTCCTGTAGTGTTGCCGAAAAGAGCATGGCAATAGCGAGAATACAGCGGCGGTCCGTATCATCTAAAAGAGCGGCAATGCGTTTCTGAATTTCCTGCCGGGAGAGGAAGGCGGTCAGGTCATCGACCAGCCGTTGTTTGTTAAAGGGTGTTTTTATATCCCCCAGATAACTGCGGAGGATATCGAAAAAGGGACCTTCGGGAAGCTGCATAAGGGCGGCTTTCCAGTTTTCGATGGATGGGAAGATGGATATTGCAGGGGTTCTAACTGAGTTCATCTTCGGTCCAATGCTGAATGGTGTATTTATAGCCCTGTTCAGCGAGGAATTTCTGCCGGTTGGCGGCGAATTCCTCTTCTACAGTAAAACGGGAGACAATGGTATAAAAATAGGAGTTCCGGTTTTTGGGACGCAGGATTCGACCGAGCCGCTGGGCTTCTTCCTGCCGGGAGCCGAAGGAACCGGACACCTGGATGGCCATGGATGCATCGGGGAGGTCGATGGCAAAATTGGCTACCTTGGATACGACGATAAGCCGGAGTTCGCCTTGCTTAAAGCGATGATAGATTACTTCCCGTTCTGCATGGGGAGTCTGACCGGTAATGAGGGGAACCTTGAGGATGCGGGCGAGCTCCGACAGCTGAGACAGGTACTGGCCAATGACGAGTATCCGATCTTCGGGGTGATTTTCGATCAACTGCTGAACCACGGCGATTTTAAGGGGGTTTTCGCTGGCGATGCGATATTTTGCCCGCTGATTGGCCACTGCATAGGGAATTTTTAGCTGTTCCGGCAGATCCAGCCGGATTTCCGTGCAGAGGGCTTCTGCAATCCAGCCTTTGGCTTCCAGATCCTTCCAGGGGACATCGTAGCGTTTCGGCCCCACGAGACTAAAGACGGCGTCCTCTGCCCCATCTTCCCGGACCAGGGTGGCGGTGAGGCCCAGCCGACGCACCGCCTGCAGTTCTGCTGTCACCCGGAACACCGGTGCCGGGAGCATATGCACCTCGTCATATATGATAAGTCCCCAGGCCCGTTCACGGAAAAGCTTAAAATGAGGGAAATCGGCGTCCTTGTTGGGGCGCCATGTTAAGATTTGATAGGTAGCCACTGTAACGGGGGCTACAGATTTTTCATCCCCCGTATATTCGGCAATCTGTTCGGCTGTCAGATCGGTTTTATCCAGAAGTTCATCAATCCACTGATGGACCGCTGCTACGTTGGTGGTGAGAATGAGGGTGTTGGTTTTCAGCATAGTCATGACGGTCATACCGACCACCGTCTTGCCGGATCCGCAGGGCAAGACCACGACCCCAAAACCTGAGCCTGGGCCGCCGTCTCCGACTACCGAGCGGGCGGCTTCTACCTGGTAATCCCGGGGAGCAAAGGGTTTACCGCCGCTGGTGGTGGTCCGGAAGTTGATTTCCAGGGGTTCCCCTGCGGCAAGGGGCGCCAGGTCCTGCACGGGCCAGCCCAGTTTGATCAGTTCTCGTTTTACGGTACCCCGGTCTACAAGTTTGAGCCTGAAGGCGGGACCATCGGGGATGAGGTATTTGGCGAGACTTTTAGCGGCGGCAACTTCTGCCCGGATGGGTTCACTCTCGCAAAGCAGCAGCAGGGTATCGGTCTGAGCCCCGGCGGAGCATTCTGCAGGTGTTGTTGCGGAATTGCTGCCGGGGCCTGTGCCAGCCTGCGAGGCAGTCTGCTGGGGGACGGCCTGTGGTGGGGCCTGCTCGGGGGCTTGCTGGGGGGGGTGCTCGGGGGCCACCAGCTTAATTTTCCCGTAGCGGGCCATGGTATCCGCAAAACCTTCGAGGATATTCCGCGGTACCGGATAGCGGGAGTATGCTTCGAGGACCCGCTGAATATCCTGGGGGCTCAAGCCCGCGCTGGCCGCATTCCACAGGGAAAGGGGAGTAATCTGATAGGTATGTATATGTTCAGGGGACTTTACCAGCTCTGCAAAGGGCATAATGGCCGAACGGGCTTCTTCAGCCCCTTCGGCATGTACATCCATAAGCAGGGTTCGGTCACTCTGGATAATTAACGGGTTCGCAGGATTTGCCATATCCGGACTATTGTACCGGAAGGGCCCGCGTACTGCAATGCCAGAATTTATTTAGTTCATCACCAACCGTTCCAATGTACAACCTCTTCCGGATTTTTCCGCTCCCGTGGTGCGGTTTCCGATTTAATCTGCCAGTTTTCCAAGTCTTCTGCAGAACCCGGTTTCCCAATTACCAACAGGGTAACCACGTCATAATCCTTGGGTATATGTAATATGGCACGAATCTTTTTAGGACTAAAGCCCGCAATCGGGTGCGCAATCAGGCCCAGATGGGTTGCCTGGAGCATCATGTTCATAGCACAGAGGCCTAAATCAAAATGGGCATAATCCCGGCCTTCATCGAGCCGGCAGTCATCGCAAGCCCGTGTAACAAGGGCAATAATAAGAGGAGCTTTTTTAGCCCAACGATTTCCCTCTGCCAGGGCTTCATGAAGCTCCTGTAGTTTTTCACCCTGAACAGGGACAAGATGCCAGGGCTGGTTATTATAACAAGATGGAGCCAGGGTGCCTGCGGTAAGGATTTCCTGTATCATATCTGTACTTAAAAGCTCTGGACTCAAACCGCGCTTAGATCGACGTTCATCAATTTCTTGCAATATCATAACAAAAATATACCCCCATTTGGTTTTTTCTTATTGTAATCAATTTTAAATATAACTATTATCATCAGCAAATACCAAATAGGTATCTTTACAAAAGCTTTTAGCTTTTGCAGAGAACATATGGGAGCACGGAGCACTATGAAGCTTTCTATCCAACAGAAGATGTATCTTTTTTTATTATTTCCGCTTGTTGTAATATTAGTTCTTATTGGCGCTATTACATTTATAACCACTAAAACCACCACCAGTACGATTATCCAACATGCTACAATGGAAAGTGCACAGAGTACAGCCCATACCATTGATATCGTCTTTGAATCGTACCGAACCAGAGCTCAACAATTATGCCGGGAAAGCCGGGTTTCATCGGCTATATGGGACTGGGCAAAGGAGGCTTTTCAGGAAGAAAAGGCTTATGACTCAAATCTGGATTCCATTCTGCTTATTACACCAATAGGCAAAGCTTACAGTGTAGAGGGCCAGCAAATCCAGGTTAATGACCGAGATTATTATCAAGAAATCTTTTACCTAAACAAGTCTAGCAGTATTAGTAATGCGGTTATTTCAAATATTTCTGGTAATCCAGTTGTAATTATAGCCGTTCCAATTAAGGAGAACACGCAAAAGACTCCCAAAGCCGCGGTGGGGCTAATGTTAAGCTTGAACAGAATTTCCCAATATTTTAAACAGGGCCAAGAAACCAAAGCGGTACATATATTAATTGACAACAAGGGTCTCGTGGTCTATCACCCAGATTCAACTATTCGTATGAAATTAAACCTTTTCGAGTCCGAAGCTGCAGGATACAGAGGCCTTAAGGCATTGGCAGAACGGATGACCAATGGAACCAATGGTACTGGCGCTTTTTACATGCCTGATGGTACCAAGATGGATGCTTTCTTCTATCCTCTTGAAAGTATTCCTGGCTGGAGCTATCTCATTGCCGTACCAGAAACGGAGCTTCTACGCCCAGCTCGGCAAACAGTCGTAATCGCAATCTTCGCTTTTTTTGGACTTGCTCTTATTTTGGGAATTCTTATTTTTCTCGTAAGCCGTATTATCAGCAAACCAGTCCAGGAAACAAAAAACGCCATCGCAGACCTGGCCCGGGGTGAAGGGGATCTTACGAAACGTCTCACCATTCTCACCCATGACGAACTGGGAGAGATGGGAACAAGCCTGAACCAGTTTCTCGATCTGATACACAGCATCGTAGGTTCGGTACGAAACATCGTGGAACAGATGCGGCTTTTGGGAGATGAGCTCCAAGCTAATACAACCGAATCGGCTAGCGGCGCCCGACAAATTTCTGGTAACACCCAGGACATTCGGGATAAGTTAGTAAACCAGTCTGCAGGGGTCAGCGAGACCCTCGCTACGGTGGAACAGATTAACAGAAATATTTCATCCTTCCTGCAGATGATTGAAACCCAAGCGACGAACCTGACCGAAGCGTCCAGTGCCATCGAAGAAATGGTAGCCAATATCAATACGGTAGCCCAGACAGCAATTAGAAATTATGAATCCATCACTACCCTGGGACACGATTCTGATTCGGGTAAAGAGTTGCTGAACGGAGTAGAAAGTCTTATTCATCAGATAGACCAGGCCAGCGAAGGCATGCTTGAAGCAAATACGATTATTTCCAACATAGCCAGCCAGACAAATCTCCTTTCGATGAATGCGGCTATCGAGGCGGCCCATGCAGGGGACGCAGGTAAAGGTTTTGCGGTCGTTGCTGAAGAGATTCGGAAACTGGCAGAAAACGCCAATGAACAGAGCAAGACTATTTCCCAGGTGCTTCAGAATGTAAAGGAACTCATCGAACAGGCCGTTAATTCCACCGCAGAAGCCCAGAATAAGTTCGATAAAGTCTTTGACAACATTCGCAAAGTGGGAAACCAGGAAATAGAAATTAAAAACGCTATGGAAGAGCAACAGCAGGGTTCTCAGCAGGTTCTCCTGGCCATGAAAGAACTGAACCAGATAACTGCCGAAATCCGTTCCGGTTCAGAAGAAATCCGCACAGGAAGCCAGTCAATTTTGGATGAAATGAGCCGGATCATGAAGGGTACCCAGGAAATTGAACAGGCCTCCCAGGAAAATGCAGGGGGAGCACAGGAAATTGTGCAGGCCATGGAACACATCAGCAACTTAAGCACCAACAATGCTCAAGCTATTAAGGACCTGGAAGCCTTGGTAGCCCGTTTCAAAATATAAGGGGGCCTCTAAAAGCTTGGTGGATTTTAGAGGCGTCTCAACTGATGAGCTGTATATACAAATCTATACTATTTATGAATATAGTTAAAATGTATTGTCTTCCTAATCCAAATTAAATTTTCAGGCCTATTATCATATCCATTATTTGAAATATGATGCACTTGCCATACGCCTAAGGATTCATTTTGAGTTTCATCTTTTTCTGGTATGTAAACAGAGAAGGTACCCCCCTGGCCTACGCAAATCCAACGGATCTGGGTAGAATACTGTATGAATAACAACAATACACAGGAGGGTACCAAATGATAGAACTAGAATATAAGTATTATGAATTTATCAAGAAATGGGAAGACCGGTATGAACTGCGGTTAAAATTGGTTCAGGATGCCCTAGCGCATGGGACAAAACCTACCGCCCGGAAGTATGGCACCACCGTCAAGACTGTGCGGAAGTGGGTGAAACGGTATGAAGCGGATAAGAAGGCTGGATTGGAAGAACGAAGCCGGAAACCCCAGAGGAGCCCTCAAGCCACAAAACCGTGGGTACGCTTCAAACTGATACAGGAGGCGCAGCACCTACGGGAGAAGGGGAAAAGTGCAGTTCGACTGAGACGTCAAGTATCTGGATGATATTCCAGAACTCTATACCGAATATAAACATCACCATCTGCCCAAATATCAATTTACGGCCCGCTGTGTGCGAACTGGGGCAGTTTTTATGGCCTATGGCCGAGAGAAATCGGTCACGAATGCAGCGCTCTTTCTCTTACATCTGCACAAACACCTGCAGCGCTTTGGGCTGTCCCTTGCCGGATCGGTCATACAGACAGACAATGGGACCGAGTTTACCGCTCCCTGGAACAGCGACAAAGTCACGATGTTTACCCATGTGGTAGAGCGATGTTGTCTGGCACGACACCATCTGATTCCACCAGGAGCAAAGACGTACCAAAGTGATGTCGAGAGTTTTCATCGATGGGTAGAGGAGGAACTCTATGCGGCTGAATCTTTTGGGAGTAAAATTGAGTTTTAATGAAAGCGGCGTATTACCAAGCTTATTTCAATTGTCAGCGTTACAATCACTACAAGGGGGAAACCCCACTAGAGCTGGTACGGGAAACCTATCCCGAGTTGCACTCTGAAGCCTTGAAAATGAAACCCGTGATACTTGACAATGTGCTCATTCAGTACAAAGCTGAATTAGCTCAACTCGTTGCGTAGGCCAGGGGGGTACCTTCTCTGTTTACATACCCAATTTAAACCAAAAGGGGCTTGCGCGAAGGCCCATACCTGTGGTAGCATCCCGCCAATTATAAGCGCATCTGAAATCTCTGTCAGTTTTCAGATGCGCTTTTACAAATCCTTTCAGGATTTGTACTTATTTAAGGAACACTTTTAAAAACTGAAGTTTTTTAAAGTGTTAATTTGGGGGATAGGATGCACCTACAAAAAGGTACCCATAACGGCACCGTACAGTTCATGCCAGAACCAGCCCCCGGTACTATTTTTTCTTTTGCTTTTTATAGCCGCCCTGTCAGGGCGGCTTTTTTTTGCCTTCACAGGCTTTTGAAAGACGATTGTTGAAATATGATTGCAGCTTATAACAGCCTGTTCACTATTAAAATAAAAGCTGGCCCTTATAAGGGCTGGTACTAGGGAGGCCCCATGCTGAAAGGCAGACACCTTGTAGACCCTCGGGATCTGCAACTCACAGAACTGGATGCCCTGTTCTCACTGGCAGAGCAGATCCAGAAAAACCAGAGCCACTATCGGGATCTATGCCGGGGACAGATTCTGGCTACCCTCTTTTTTGAACCCAGCACCCGAACTCGCCTCAGTTTTGAAGCGGCCATGCTGAGGCTTGGCGGTTCCTGTCTCGGCTTCGCCGAACCTTCCTCCAGTTCGGTAGCCAAGGGGGAAAGCCTGGCCGACACGATCCGGACCGTAGCGGCCTACGCGGACCTCATTGTCATGCGGAATCCCAAGGAAGGGGCTGCCCTCTTAGCTTCCCGCTATTCATCGGTCCCAGTAGTTAATGCGGGCGATGGGGGCCACCACCACCCTACCCAGACCTTGACGGATCTCCTGACCATCCGCCAGCTCCGGGGTACCACCGAAGGACTTACCATAGGCTTCTGCGGCGACCTCCGCTTCGGCCGAACGGTGCATTCGCTGGCAGAAACCCTGGCCCGGTATAAAAACAACAAAATGGTCTTTATCTCTCCGCCGGAACTTAGGATTCCCGATTACATCAAAACCGGAGCCCTGGCTAAAAACCAGATTGAATACCGGGAAACGGACCGGCTCGAAGCGGTCATGGGCGACCTGGATGTGCTGTACATGACCCGGGTCCAGCGGGAACGGTTCTTTAATGAAGAAGATTATGTCCGGCTCAAGGACTTCTATATCCTGGACAATGAAAAATTAAAAACCGCAAAAAAGGACCTTATCATCCTGCACCCCCTGCCCCGGGTGAATGAAATCGCCATTGAGGTCGATGCAGACCCCCGGGCAGTCTACTTTGCCCAGGCAAAATACGGCATGTATGTCCGTATGGCCCTGATAGCCTCACTGTTAGGAGTTGCATCATGTTAAACATAGCAAAAATAAAGAACGGCATCGTCATTGACCACATTAAAGCAGGCCAGGGCCTGCGGATCTTTAACTGGCTCGGCCTCGGCAAGGCGCCCTACACCGTCGCCTTTGTGGTAAACGCCGAATCAAAGCGCATGGGACGGAAGGATATCATCAAGATTGATAACGAAATCACCATCGACTTCGCAGTCCTGGGCCTCATCGACCCGAACATCACCGTAAACATCATCGAAAACGAACAAATCACCGAAAAAATCCGGCTGAAACTCCCCGAACGAGTAGAAAACATCCTCATCTGTAAAAACCCCCGGTGCATCACCGCCACAGAACGCTACGCCCCCCACATATTTCACCTGGTGGACCCAGAGCAGGGGCTCTACCGCTGTGAATACTGCGATGAGCAGCGAAGCACCGAGGACTTCCGGTAGGACAGGCCCATGAGAATTATTTTTGAACAGGTCCGGCTGGTAGACCACAGCATGGACCGCCGGGGCACCCTGGTTATTGAAAACGGACACATTAAAACCATTTCATTTAACTCGAAGGAAGACTTCCAGGTTGATGAACGGCTCCCGGGCCCGGCGCTGCGCATTGACTGTTCCGGCACCGATTGGGTACTCATGCCTGCCTTCGTGGACCTGCACGCCCATTTCCGCGACCCGGGCTTTCCGGAAAAGGAAACCCTGGAATCGGCGAGCCTGGCCGCTGTCGCCGGAGGCTATGGTACGGTGGTCTGTATGGCCAACACCAAACCGCCCATCGACAACCTGGATCTGGCCAAGCTCCTGCGGGAACGCGCTCATCAGCTCGGACTCATCGACCTGTACCCGGTGCTCTCTTTGACCCGGGGCATGGAAGGCCGCGACACAAGCCATCTGGAAGCCCTGGCGAAAGCCCCGGATCCGGGGGTCCTTCGGGACACGGTACGGCTCCTTTCCGAGGACGGCAGGGACGTATCCGATGATGAGACCCTACGCAGGGCATTTCGCTCAGCTCGACAGCTGGGGCTCAGGGTAAGCTACCACTGTGACTGGGGCGGAGCCGAAGCAGAAGCGGCAAAGGCTGCAGGCGCAGCCCGGGCATACTGGAGCCGGATAGAAGAAAACCAAGCCACCGAGCGGGTCCTCAGGCTTGCCGCCGAATGCGGCATCTCTATCCACATAGCCCATGTATCCACCAAAGAAGCCCTGGAGATGGTACGAAAGGCCCAGGCCGCCGACGCTTCCCGAAGTTCGAGCCGTGAAAGCGGCCAGGATGGTTTCAGGGTTACCTGCGAGGTTACCCCCCATCACCTAGCCTGTACGGAGGAAGATGCGGAAGAGCTCGGCCCTGAAAGCATTGGCCGGGTCAATCCCCCCCTCAGGAACACCGAAGACATTACAGCCCTGATCAGGGGCATACAGGATGGCACCATCACCGCCATTGCGACAGACCATGCGCCCCATACTGAGTCTGATAAAATCCAGGGGGCACCGGGCTTTATTGGCCTCGAAACAGCCTTTGCAGTCTCCTATACTACGCTGGTTGAGGGAAACCATTGCTCTCTGCAAAAGCTTTCAGCCCTGATGAGCTACAAGCCCAGCCGCATCCTGGGCCTCACCGACCGGGGCATCCTCGCCCCCTGGGCAAGGGCAGACCTGGTCCTGGTAGACCCCCAGGCAAAAGTAGTGGTTCAAAAAACAGATTTCAAGTCCCGGAGCAGTAACAGTCCTTTCATCGGCCGAAAACTGCAGGGCCGGATCCTCATGACCCTGCACCAAGGACAGATTGTATATGAGGGAAGGCGGTAACGGCCTCGCCCCTCTTAAAACCATGAAGTAAGGAGAACGTGATGAGATTACAAATGGATGCCCTCTATGATTCTGTACGGGATCGGGGGCCGGTCTGTGTGGGCCTTGATACGGCCCCGGAATATATCCCTCCCCGGGAACGGCTCCATGCCGCCTCAGAAGCCAGGGCCCTCTATAATTTTAACCGGGCTATTATCGATGCAACCAGGGATGTTGCAGCCTGCTATAAGGTTCAGATTGCCTATTACGAAGCCCTGGGGCTTCCGGGACTTGAGGCTTACCGGGACACCCTACGCTATATAAGAGAACAGAAAGGTATTGTCATAGCAGACATTAAACGGGGGGACATTGCCGATACAGCAAAATGTTACGCTAAAGCCCATTTCGAAGGGGATTTTGAAGCAGACCTAGTTACCCTTTCACCCTATATGGGGATGGATTCCATCGAGCCATGGTTTAGCTATGCACAAGAACGGGGAAAGGGAGCCTTTGTCCTCATGCGGACCAGCAACAAGGGTATGCGGGACTTTGAATACCAGGAACTGGCTTCGGGGGGACGGCTCTACCATGAGGTGGGCCGCAAAATGACAGCCCTGACGAAGGAATGCCGGGGCGAACGGGGGTATGGAGCCTTTGGTGTGGTGGTCGGCTGTACAGAGGCAGAAGAATCCGAAACCATACGGCAGACCTACCGGGACCTGTTCTTCCTCATACCCGGTTATGGAGCTCAGGGAGGAGCCGCCCAGGATGCGGCCCGATTATTGATTGATGGAAACGGCGGGGTGGTCAATGCTTCCCGGTCCATCCTGAAGGCCTGGTTTACCGACTTTGAATCCCAGAACCTGTCCCAGGCGACCTATAACGACGTAGCCGCCGCCGCCCGCCGGGAGGTCATAAGAATGAAAACCGACATTCTCGCCGCCTGCGGCGTCCCGGAAGGGACCGCCAGTACGGCCGCTACCGGGTACTCCAGTACAACCTCAGACTCAGCCCCAGGGTCAGGCAATAATCCTCACCCCACTGCTCCGGGGGTATCCCATGGCTGATTCCAGCACCTGTCATCATGATCGGGCCTTTTTATCCTGCACCATCGTTGCTAATGCACCGATTCATACTGTTCCCGGCGAAGGGCTTGTTACCGAAATGCAGGTAAGCTGGGAAGGCCCCGTACCCCAGCCAGGCCAGTTTTTCATGCTTAGGCTTGAGCGGAGCGGGGTTCTTTTAGGCCGGCCCATCAGTGTCCTGGGATACCGGAACGGGCTTGTAAGCTTTATGATTGCCGAACGGGGCAAGGGCAGCCGGGAACTAGTAACAGCCCGAGCCGGGGAAGCCATAGAACTTTCAGGCCCCCTTGGAAACACCTGGCCTGTGCCGCCTCTCGGTGATGGTCCCATAGCCCTCGTTGGGGGCGGCATCGGCATTGCCCCCCTCATCTACCTGAGCGAAAGGCTTCCGCCTGGAAGTTTCCATTTCTACGGCGGCTTCCGTTCCAAGCCCTACGGACTGGAAGGCTTTCCACCGGAAAGCCTCACCCTTGCAAGCGAAGATGGTTCTGTAGGCTACCGGGGCCGGATTCCTGACGTTTTTAATCCCGCCGGCTTCCGGGCTGTGTACGCCTGCGGACCAACACCGATGCTGAAACGCATTGCAGAAGTATGCGGTCAGGCGCCCTGTTATATCAGTCTGGAAGAACGGATGGCCTGCGGCGTTGGGGCCTGCCTGGGCTGTACGGTCCGTACCACCCGGGGCAACCGTCGCTGTTGTGTCGATGGCCCCATTTTCCCCGCAGCGGAGGTGCTCTTTGATGCATAACAATAACATACAACCGGACCTGTCGGTACAGATTGCAGGGATCACCTTTAAGAATCCCGTCATTGCCGCTTCCGGGACCTTCGGTTATGGCCAGGAATATGCGGGGCTCATCGATGTATCCCGGCTGGGAGGTATCTGTACCAAGGGGCTTACCCTGCATCCCCGGGAAGGGAACCGGGGTCGGCGGCTCCACGAAACAGCCTCGGGACTCATGAACTCCATCGGCCTCGAAAATCCGGGAATTCCCGCCTTTATCGAACAGGAACTCCCGGCCATGCTGGAGCTGGGTCCCCGGGTAATCGCCAACCTTTCCGGCTCTACTGTGGAAGAATACCAGGAAGGGGCCCGGCTCCTTTCGGCCACCGGGATTGATATGATAGAACTTAATATTTCCTGCCCCAACGTTAAAGCCGGGGGCATGGCCTTCGGCCTCTGTCCTGCCGATGCGGCCACTGTGGTTCAGGCGGTTCGCCGGGTCTGTGATAAACCCCTCATGGTAAAGTTATCCCCTAATGCCCCGGACCTGGTTGGCGTAGCCCTGGCCTGTATCAACGCCGGCGCAGACGCCCTGAGCCTCGTGAATACCTTTAAAGCCCTGGCCTTCGACATCCGGCGGCGCACACCCATTTTTGACCATGTGACTGCGGGCCTCTCCGGCCCTGCCATTAAACCCCTGGCCCTCCGCATGGTCTGGGATGTGTGCGCCGCCGTGCAAGTACCCGTGGTGGGAATGGGCGGCATCGCCAGTACGGAGGATGCCCTGGAGTTTTTCATGGCCGGGGCCACCGCCATCCAGATAGGCACCGCTACGTTCAGCCGTCCATCAACCATGATTGATATTATCGAGGGCCTGGAACAGTATATGGAGACCGAACGGATTAGCCATCTTTCAGAGCTTTCCCTCCAGGATCGGGAGTGAACATAAGGAGAAACACAATATGCAGGACAACAATCAGCAAAAAAATAAGGAAAACAGGACCTTAGAACTACTCCGCCAATCGGAGGCCATGCTGGAAGGGCACTTTCTGCTTTCTTCGGGCCGCCACTCAGACCGATATTTTCAGTGCGCCCGGCTGCTCCAGTACCCTGACCGGGCAGCAGAAGCCTTGGCACCAGTCGTGGCAGCCCTTAAGGAGGAAATCGCCGCCGGCAGGCTTGCCATAGACCTCGTGGTAGGGCCTGCCATAGGGGGCATTATTGTAGCCTATGAACTAGCCCGGCAACTGGGACTTCCGGCCCTTTTTACCGAACGGGATGATACGGGTGCCATGACCCTGCGGCGGGGTTTTGAGATACAGCAGGGCCAGCGGATCCTCATTGCGGAGGACGTGGTAACCACCGGAAAATCCTCCGAAGAGAGTGCCGCAGTCCTGGAACAGCTGGGAGGCCAGGTCGTTGCCCTGGCCTGTGTGGTAGACCGCCGTGCACCGGATGCACAGGTACGCTGGCCCATCTTCCCGGCCTGCAAGGTCAGTGTGGCCAACTGGGATGCGGCTGACTGTGCGCTCTGCAAACAGCAGATACCCTATGTAAAACCGGGGTCCCGGAAATTTATCACCTGAGCATCGGGATCAGCATAGTCCTAGACAGAGACGGGTAAGTCCTATTAGACTTACCCTATGATTTTCACACCAGTAAAAAAACTATCTCCAAAACAGCTTAATCTTGCCATGAAACTTAATATCCTCACCGGATGCCTGGCCACCGTGTGGGGTATTGTCTGTTCACCCCAGCCGCTCTTTAATGTCTTTGTCGTCACCCACCTGGGGGCTTCCTCATCGACCCTTGGGCTCCTGGTGGCACTCCTCCAGCTGTCGGGTATTTTTCAGCTTGCCTCCATTTTTATTTACGGCTATGCCCGACGGCGGAAACCCTTTTTCATAGCAGCCCATCTCATTCATCGGCTCCTCACCCTGGCTATTGCGGCGGCCGCCTTCATCGCGGCCGCTTCCGGCAATACCGGCTGGGGTATCCGGGCAATTATGATTGCAGTCCCCCTTTCCTGGATTTTCATGAATGCCAGCGCTGCCGGCTGGTGGAGCTGGGTTGCAGATCTTTTCCCTGAAAACATCCGAGGAGCTTTTTTTCTGAGACGTTCGGCGATTATCAATATTATTAATGTGATCTGGTTTTTCCTGGCCAGCATGGTTCTAGATTTATTTAAAGGTCCCTATACGTTCTGGATTTATGTTGGCATTTTCAGTATTGGAGCCTTTTCGGGCATCGTCGATATTATCATAAACCTCTTTATTCCTGAACCAGAACCTGCTGAAAATGAGATCTTTAATCCCCTCGATGCCCTGGAGCCACTGAAAAACAAAAACTTTATACAGTTCTCCATCGCAGTAGGATTGGCTATCTTTTCCATCAACCTTATTAGCCCTTTCCAATCCCCTTTTATTGTCGATCCAAATGGCGTCGCCGCACCGAATACCTGGCTTGGAATCATGTTTGTCATTTCTCAGCTTACCTGGGTTGTCACCGCTCCTTTTTGGGGGACTATTATGGATAAATGGGGCCGGAAGCCGGTGGTTGTGCTTGGCTGTTTCTTTGTTATCAGCTGGACCGGGTATTTTTTCCTCAACCATAGGACCTATGTGTATCTCCTCCCCCTCATCTCCATTGCAGGGGGACTTCTTGCACCAGCCTTCTGGGAAGGGGTTAACCAGATGATGCTTTCCCTAGCTCCCAGCAAGAATCGTATCGCCTATGTAGCATGGTATATGACCTTGGTTGGCCTGGTATCCTCAGGAGGCTCTCTCCTGGGGGGCACGCTCCTGGATGCGTTCGCTGCTTTCGAACTTTCATTCATCAATCTAAGCTTCTCCGGTTTTCATATAGTCCTGCTAGGTAGTATGCTCATGGTTATCTTTTCTGCATGGATCATTTCACGGGTTCGGGAAGGCCGTGAACGGGACATGGGCTTTGTCATCGGGCGTGTCGCCAACCCGGGGATACTAAAAACCTATGCCTGTATGGATGACCTGGACACCGCCTGCGACCCAGACCGTACGGAACAGGCCCTTCGCTCCATAGAGGCCGAAACGGGCGATCTGGCCTTAGATGAGATCATCGCCCGGCTCGATGACCCTTATCTAGAAATTCGGGAAGAGGCCGCCCGGGCCTTGGGACGAATCAGGTCTGCCTATGCAGTGGAACCCCTGTTACACCGGCTAGGGGACAGCCAGACCCATTTTCAAATTGCCGTAGCCCGAGCTCTGGGCAAAATTCGCGACCGACGGGCTGTAGGCCCCCTCATTGAATGTCTTACCAATACCACGTCGGAGGCACTCCAGGAAGCCTGCATCCAGGCTCTTGGTGATATCGGCGGCGATGAAGCTGCAGTGGCAGTGGCAGAATTTTACCGGAAGGCCCCCAGCGATCGACTCCGGGCGACAGCGGCTGATGCAGCAAGCCGCTTGGGACTTTTTGAAGCTTCCAGTGAACTGCTCCCCCGGCTCATCTCAGGAACATCCTCCAGCATACGCCGTCAGTATGCTATAGCGTTAGGAAATCTCTTCGGTCCACCGGGAGACTTTTATCCCTTTGTTTCAGGCTCTGAAAGCGCTCATGCAGATCGTATTTCCCGGCTCTTTCATCAACTTGAATGGAAAATCCGATCAACCAACTTTAAATTCCACAAAACACCCATCACAAAACTTTCCAAAACAAAGATCCAGAACCGGATCGATACCATACGGGAAGTCAGGGAACATCTTGATGCAGGACAGGACTATGAAGCTCTCAGAAAAATAACTAGCTTTGCCCAGGACATTCTTGCAGAAATACTTGGAGAAGCTGTAGAATCTCGTCAATTTCAGGAGCTCGCCTTCCGTATCGATATTCACTTCGGGTCCTTTGTCTGGTTTTTAGAAGAGGTTCAGACATATCTCGCCGAAACAGTAAAACATTCCGGCAATCAGATTGAGACCCTGCGACTCCTTACCCTACTAATTGTATTTTTTCTTGAATCAAACTGGAACTAATGAGGAGTACCCATGAAACAGCAAGAACCCTTTACCATTCTTTTCGAAAATGACCAATTCGTCGTTGTAAACAAGGCCAGCGGCATCGCTGTTATCGCGGACCGATGGGATGACTCCAAGGAACGACTCAATGAACTTTTAAACAGTTATTATGCAAAGGAAGCCACCGATGCGGCCTCTGCAGTTCCACCCCGGCCCCCCGTATTCCCTTTCCGCACCGGGTCTATGTGGTCCATCGGATCGACCGGGATACTTCTGGGCTCGTCCTCTTTGCAAAAACAAAAGAAGCTCACCGGCACCTTTCTTCCCTTTTTGAATCCCGGACCATCGAAAAAACATACCTCGCGGTCATTCACGGCAGGCCCAGTTGGACCGAAACAGTCTGCGACCTGCCCCTCCGGGCCGACGGGGACCGGGAACACCGCACCGTAATCGACAAGGCTAAGGGTAAACATGCCCGGACGAATTTTAAACTGCTTACGGAGGTCGGTGCCTACTCACTCATCCAGGCTCAGATCGAAACCGGCAGAACCCACCAGATTCGGGTACACCTAGCAAGTCTGGGGCATCCGGTAGTGTGCGATCCTCTCTACGGAACACTTAAGCCGGTTTATCTTTCCGCCTTTAAGCGGGGCTGGCGGGGAGATAACCTGGAAGAAAAACCCCTCCTTGCCCGGCTTGGACTTCACGCCTATTCCCTCGTCCTTCCCGCAACAAACACAGAGCCCCATGAAGAGCCGCAGGAAAAGGCCTATCGTTTCATTGCGCCTCTGCCCCGGGATTTCCGGGCCCTGGTTAACCAGATGGAAAAGGTTACGGGCACCACTATTTTAGATTGATGACCGGAGCCTTCGATTTGGGATCAATTTCGCGATCCTGTGAAGCCTGCGCGGTTAACAGGTCTCTTTGCAGTTCTAGGAGCGAACCTGCAGCCAGGCTCTGTATCTTGTGGGCGGATCCCTTAAGAAGTAGGAGCCCCATCTCAGAGCAGGCATAACGACCCAATTCATGCCCGATGCTCCCCGTACGGCTTGGAGTAGTCTTTGGGCCGTGGCCCCTCCCCTGGCCGGCAAAGAAGCCGGCTACCGGGTCAGCCCCTACCGGGAAGGGGTCTGAAAGAACCCTGAGGCTCAGGCCCGTCACTCTATCGCCTATTGTTCTATCAACAACTCCTTCCCCCCCGCCAGCCAATAGAAAACTTACTGTAGCCCGTTCCTTGGGGATCCCCGCAGCACGGGAAAGCCGGTGGAGGGCCTCAGGGGCTTCATCGGTTTCAAAAGCAAAGTGACACCATTTGGCACCCCTCTTCCCGCCGGGCAAGGGACAAGCTCCGGCATGGGTGCAGGGGGCAAGGGGCAACCAGCTCAGGGTCATAAGCTGAGCCCGCAGGTGGCTGATAAATTCCCCCGACCGAGGAATACCCGGTTCGACTACCAGGAGGGACCCTCTTTTCGAATCAGCCAGGGCCGACAAAACCGGTGCATAGCGCTCCGCTACAAGCCGCGGCCCGTTATGGTCATCCCAAAAGAGTTCATTAAACAGGTTAACCGCCGTCACGAGCCGAGCGGGTTTTCCTTCGATCCGTTCGCCAAGACTGCCCCGGATGATCCTTACCTTCCACTGGGAAGGGAGGGCCTGCAGAATGGTTTTCCCCGCATCGAGAATGGCGCCGGTCCTGTCCAAACACCGGAATTCCAGTTCCATGTCGCGAAGGTCCGGCCGGCACACCCAAAGGGCGATGGGGAGGGTGAGCGGCCCCGACCCGAGATCGGTAATGGCATCGCCCTCGGTGAACTGGAGCGGCAGGGCTGGCATGAGCCGGGCGAGGCGAAAGATGTTCCAGGGGAGAAAATAGCGAAGGTATGCGGAAAGGAGGGGCTTCTGCCCAAGGTACCCCGCGTCTCGTCGGGGCCGCTCACTGGTAAGCTGACGGGAAAGTTCAGCCACATCCTGGGGGAGCCTGGTGCGAAAACGGCCGGGGATGGGAAAGAGCTTGTCAATCAGTGGCAGCAGTTGTTCCAGGTCCTGCCTGGCCTGTTCATTCAGGGGACTGAAGAGGTTCATCAATTTGGGTCGTCCTTTGTGTAACGATACTGTACAGGTCCAATAACTGGGACCGCAGGGCATCCAGTTCGGCCCGCAGATCCTGACCGGGACCAGTGAGCTCCCGCAGGAGTTCGTCCCGGGCACCTTCCAGAGTAAAATGGCGTTCGTAAATAAGATATTTCAGCCTGAGCAATATCCTGATATCCCGGGAATTATACACCCGCCGGCCTCCCAGATCCTTACGGACCTGGAGCAGGGGAACTTCCTTTTCCCAGTATCGCAGAACATGGGCTTTCACCTGCAGGAGGCGTTCCACATCCCCAATCTGGTAGGTTCCCATAGAATCAGGACTTCCTTTGATCCTTGTTTTGGACCTTATTCTGTTCGGTTCGTTTTGCTTCCCGTTCTTTTCGGGCCGTGACGGGGTCCTTCCGGGAAGCTCTCAGTTCAATCTGCAGGGGAATCATAGAAAATCCCAGGTCCTTCCGGATTTTGTTGCGCAGATAGGCCACATAGGCCTCGCTCACCGCCTGAAGCCGGGACACAAAGAAGATAAACTTGACAGGGTTAACGGAAGCCTGAACCGCATATTTTACCTTAAAACGGGTCCGGGGACCGATAGGCGGTGGATATTCCTCAAGCCAGCGTTCCAAGGCCTGGTTCAAAGGCCCGGTTTCCATCTGCTTGTTCAGCTGGCCATACATCCGGAGGGCCGTTTCCAGAAGCTTATCAACTCCAGTTCCGTCTTTTGCGCTGATGGGGATAATAGGGGCATACTCCATTTGACCAAAGAGGAAGTGAATTCGATCCACCGTCGCCTCAAAGGCATTTTTAATCTGGGGCATGGTGTCCCACTTGTTCAGTACAAAGATGATTCCCCGTCCCCGTTCATGGGCCAGGGCGGCGATCTTTTTATCCTGTTCGGTAAGCCCTTCTTGGGCATCAATCATGAGAAACACAATATCCGCCTCATCCAGGGACTTAATGGCCCGGTTCACCGAATAGTACTCGATGTTTTCGGTTACCCTGTTTTTCCTCCGGATTCCTGCAGTATCGAGGACCACAAAATGATGATTGTTATATTCAAACTGGCCCGTTACCACATCCCGGGTTGTACCGGGAATATCGCTCACAATGGAAGCGTCCGAAGCGGTCAGCCGGTTCGAAAGGGTCGATTTCCCCGTATTAGGCTTCCCAATCAGGGCAAGCCGAATGAGCCGCTCAGGGCCCGCCTCATCAAGCTCTACTCTGGAAAAATCGAGCCGCTTGACAATAGCTTCTTCGAACTCAAGGATATGGTCCCCATGTTCGGCGGAGATCATGTGGATGTCCTCAAATCCGTAGGACAGGAGATTCCAGGCATAGCTTTCCCTTCGCCCCCCTTCGGTTTTATTGACCGCCACTATAACCTTGTTCCAGTAGGGCCTGAGCCGCTCAATAAACTCCTCATCCTCGCTGGTGGGATCCCCCGCTTCCATAACCAGAACAATCAGGTCCGCCCGGTTCAGGGTATCCAGGGTCTTTTCCACCACCAGATCCTCCAGGACTTCCCGTTCCAGCTTAAAGCCCCCCGTATCAATCAGGGTGATGGGATGATTATCGATAAAAGCTGTCGCCTCAATGGGGTCCCGGGTAACCCCAGGGGTTGGGTCCGTAATGGCCCGCCGCTGACGTAAGAGCCGGTTAAAGAGGGTCGATTTGCCCACATTGGGCCGTCCTACCAGGACAACCACCGGTAAATTTCGATATCGCAGATCAGGACTAAATTCCATATCAGGGTAACTCCATAGTATTGTTCATTGTGTCAAAGTGATCCTGGATTCTAGGAAATGCGATAGTGCATCCATTGGGTTACCAGGTTTTCTACTTCCAGGTACGAGGTGCACCCCAGGGCCGCATCAGCCAGCTGCTGGCAGTCAGCACGGGATACGGACCGGATTATCTTCTTAACCAGGGGTATTGATGCGGAGGACATGCTGAATTCATCCAAACCAAGTCCCAAGAGCAGGGCCGTCGCATGGGGATTTCCCGCCAATTCTCCACACATGGCCGCCGGAATACCCGCCTTATGGGCTTCATCAATGGTACGTTTAATAAAGCGAAGCACCGCCGGATGGAAGGGCTGAGCCAGATAGGCAATCCGCTCATTGCCCCGGTCCACAGCAAGACTGTACTGAACCAGATCATTGGTGCCAACAGAAAAGAAGGCCGCCTTTTTTGCCAGGATATCCGCAGTCATCGCCGCAGAGGGAATCTCGATCATCGCTCCTACTTCAATGTTTTCTGCAAACGCCTGGCCTTTTATGGTTAACTCAGCCTTCGCTTCATCCAGTACCACAAGAGCACGTTCCAATTCTTCAATTCCCGAAATCATGGGGAACATAATTTTCAGGTTCCCGTGAACACTACTACGAAGCAGGGCTCTAAGTTGGGTCTTAAAAAATTCCTGATGGGCAAGACAGAAACGGATTGCCCGCCAGCCCAAGAGGGGATTTTTTTCATCAGTCACCTGCAAGTCGGGAATAATTTTATCTCCCCCCACATCCAAGGTCCGAATGGTAACAGGCTTGTTGCGCATAGTTTCCAGGACCTGCTTATAAGCCCGGTACTGACGTTCTTCATCGGCGGACTGTCCGGGAGTTAGAAAGAGAAATTCCGAGCGATACAGTCCAATTCCTTCCGCACCATTTTGTAAAGCCAGCGGTGCCTCTTCGGGAATTTCAATATTGGCTTTTAAAACAACCCGGTACCCATCGGGGGTCTCCGCAGGGAGGTCCTTCAGGGTCTTCAGGCTGTCGGCCATTTTCTTGATCTGCACTGCCATCCGCTGGTACCGCTCAAGCACCTCGGGACTGGGGTTGCAGATGATATGGCCCGCATTGCCATCAACAATCACCAAATCCCCGTCCTTAATTTCCACCGTTGCGGTAGAAAGACCGAGCACTGCAGGGATTTCAAAGGCACGGGCTAAAATAGCCGTATGGCTTGTGGGTCCTCCCATATCCATGGCAATACCTTTGACAAACCGTTTGTTCATCACCAGGGTATCCGAAGGAAGCAGGTTATGGGCAACAAGAATCACCTCTTCATGAAGATCTGCCAGGGATACCTTTTTTATGAAAAGCAGTTTATGCAATACCCGCCGGGATACATCAAAAATATCCGAAACCCGTTCCTGCAAATTGGGATCAGATGACTTGGAAAGTTTCTGGGTCAGTTCACGGGAAATATCATAGAGCACCCACTCTATGTTCTGGTTGCTATTGTTCAGCTTTGTCTGGATCTGGTCCTTCAGATCCTCATCCCGGAGCATCATCAGGTGGGATTCAAAAATCTTTGCCTGTTCCTCACCCATTTCGCGGTTAGCCCGTTCCAGAAGTTCCAGAACTTCAGCTTCAGCAGAAAGAACAGCCTCGAGAAAACGGGCCCATTCAAGCTCTATCTCATCCTTGGGAACCGAATAACGGGGAATTTGAGAAAACACATCGTCTACATAGAGGAAGGCCTTGCCGATTGCTACGCCCGATGAGGCGGAGATGCCCTTGAACTCTTTCATTATATTGAAGCATACCGCAAAGGCGAGTAAACTGTCAAACAGGTAGAGAGGAAGCACCATGATTGGAATGACAAAGAGCGATGGTACACCGGGAAACCGGGCTCCGGATTGCCTCAAATGCGTTTATTTTCGGGTTTCCTGGGACCCGGCCTTTCCCCGGCTCTGCACGGTCTTCGGTATCAAGACGAAACACCTGCCCTCTATCGAAGTCTTCCAGGCCACAGGCCATCACTGTCCATCTTTTATGCTTAAAAAGGGCCTTACATGATACTCCTTATCCAGCCTCCCTTTGTTCAGCTCAACGCACCCTACCCTTCCCTCTATTATCTCCGCAGTTTTCTTCAGCAGCAGGGATACACTGTTCAGGTTGATGACCATTCAATCGCCCTGTTCCACCGGATTTTCTCCCGTCCGGGGCTGGAACAGATCTTTGCCGATGGCGAAGCTCGGCTCAACAAAGGACCGATACTTCCTCCACAGGCAGAAGTGATTGCCCGGCGTTACCTGAGCCAGCGGGAACTATGGCTCAGCCATATTGATCGGCTCATTGCCTTTCTTCAGGGCAAGGACCGGGAATATGCTCACCTCCTCGCCCTCTGCAACAACACACTGCCCATGGGTCCTCGGGCGGAGGCACTGCTTTCCGCCCAGGACTATGCCATCCTGCCCGACCAGGCTAGCATTCTTGCCAGTGCCATGCTGGCGGACCTGGCAGATTTCATCATCGCCCTCCTGGACCCAACCTTTTCGCTCGTTAAATACGCCGACTCCCTGGCCGCCAGCATCCGCGATTTCTCCCGGGTTGCCTCCGCCCTGGACGGCTATATCCTCACCACCTTTTACCAGCCCTTCCTGGAAGCAACCTGGGCACGCTTCAGCCACGCCCCGGACCTGATCGGGCTTACCATACCCTTCCCCGGCTGTCTTGCGGGGGCTCTCACCGCAGCCCGATCCGCCAAGGCCCATTTCGGCCCCCAGATTCCCATTGTGGCCGGCGGCGGCTATGTTACCACCGAACTGCGTCATATAAGGGCCCGCACCTTTTTTGAGTACATCGACTTCCTCAGTTTTGACCGGGGCTATGGGGCGCTCCAATCCATCCTGGATTTTTTGAAGCACCACAAATACTGTCGCCAGGATTCCTCCCTGTCTCAGGCTTCCATTAGCGAAAACACTACACCCCCAGCGGGAGGTGCAGACACCGAACCTATCCTCCACCATTGCATCTACCGTACCCGGTCTGGGGACCTCAGCGGCTCGGCAGACTTGCATCTCTCCCCCTATGATGAACTTGACCGGCAAGCTACCACCCAGGTCTTTCCCGATTACCGGGGGGTAGATTTTAGCCGGTACATCCTCCCCGTGGATGATACCAACCCCATGCACCGCCTCTGGACCGAAGGCCGCTGGCTTAAGGCCTACCTGGCCCATGGCTGCTACTGGCATGCCTGTGCCTTCTGCGATGTCCAGCTCGACTATATCCGAGGTTTCGAGTCCATACCGGTAGACCCCCTCTTTCAACATCTGGTTAAACAATCCCGATACACCGGTATACGGGGAATCCATCTGGTAGACGAAGCCGCCCCGGTTCAATCCCTTATCGAACTGGCTCTTTTGAACCGGGAAGCAGGGCTCCCCCTCACCTTCTGGGGCAACATCCGCTTCGAAAAAGCCTTTACCCCCGATGTGGCGGCCCTCCTTGCATCGGGGGGTCTCCTCGGCGTATCTGGCGGCATCGAAGTCGCCTCCGAAGCAGGCTTTAAGCGGCTTGGGAAAGGCATTGGCCTTGAAGATGTGGTAGCCTCCTGCACTGCCTTTAAAGAAGCGGGTATCCTCACCCATGCCTACCTCATTTTTGGCTATTGGGACCAGGATGAACAGGAAATCATCGATGCCGCCGAAACCCTCCGCCAGCTTTTTGCAGCGGGCCTCATCGACTCAGCCTTCTGGCATAAATTTGTCTTGACCCGCCATTCCCGAATTTACCGAGAGTTTACACAGGGACGCCATAAGGAGCTTACCATTATTGATGAACCAAGTCAGAATCCGGAGGACTTTTTTGCCGATAACGACCTCCGTTTTACAGGCGAAGACCGGTATGACCGCTACACCCAACCGTTGGATATGCTCCTTGCTGAGTGGATGCAGGGAACTACCGACCGTCCTGTGCGGGAGGCCTTTCCCTTTCCCATGCCGCCCCCCAGGCTCCCCAAAAACCGGGTCCAGAACCTCCTGCACAGCTACCTGTCCCGTAAAGAGTCAGCATGGCAAGCGGTGCCATCAGAGACTGGTGAGCCGCCAGCAGCTCAGCTAACAGCTTGTCAGCCAACCACCACCCAAACAGAGGCTCTCCAGGGAACCCAGCCATCGGCTCAGTCACATACCCCTCTCAAGCATGATGCTTCACTCCAGGCCGCTGTGGGCCTCTATAAAAAAGCTTCCTCCGATGACAGCAGGGTCCTGTTTCTAGGTTCCCGTCCCTGGCTTGGTAACAAGAACGGAACCTGGTTTATCAGCTGGTACTGGAATCATTCTGAATGGACGATCAAAATAACAAGCTACCAACCAGTCCCGTCTCAGGGTTACCCTGCTAACAAAGCCCGTAACACCCCACATGCAAACAAAGGTTCAAGTCAGCAAAACCCAGATCATGCATCAGAGGGAGAGCTGGTCATGCAGCTCTGTAGAGGAGAAAACCCCGAAATAACCGCACAAAAGCTCGAAGCTTTGATCAATGATCTGCGACAGGGAAGAGGGTGGGAAGGACACAAAGCCTACAAAACAGTCGGGGAACTGGTCTCAGGAAAAACAGCTCTCCAATTTTGGCCGTTCCTTCGAAAAGGCGGATTGGTAGTAATGAGAACTCAAAAAGTATGAATAGGAACAATAATGCTAGTATTAAGCAGTGCGGTCCCGCAGCGGGCCATCCGTTACAAACGGTTGTAGCGAGCTGCAATATCCTGCTTCATTGTCTCCTATTTTTAACTTTACTTCTAGTCAACTTTCTAAGTTTAAGTTTTCCATATTCGTTATCAACATTTTCTACTAACGATTAAAGTGTCGTACTAACATAATTTCCCTAATTTTCACAGGTAGGAGCCAGTGGATTTTGCAAAGCCCGTTCTATCACCGAAATAAGTTCCCGGGATCGCCAGGGCTTTTTCAGGCAGGCTTTAATTTTTGCATTCTGCATCGCCCGATCTATGGCTTCTGCATCTGCCTGGCCGGTAACCAGAATCGACACCACATGGGGGTACTTTTCGTGTATGATACTGAGGAATTCGTCCCCCTTCATACCAGGCATAAGCCAGTCTGAAATAATCACCACAAGCTCTATCCCGTTTTCCACCATTTCATCTATTTTATTAAACGCTTCTTGTGCAGACAATGCCGTATCGAGATAATAGGTATTACCAAAGTGGTTTTTAAGTTCCTGCTTCATGGCAATTACAATAATTGCCTCATCATCCACACAAAGCATTGCCTGTTTCGGCATATATACTCCCTTATTATCAATATACTACAAAGCTATCTTACATTACCAGATTTTAACAAAATAGGATGAAACCTACCTACATATCTTACTTGCTTCCCTCGATCGCCCGGTTTTCAATACGATCCACTTCTTCGTAACCACTCCGTAAGTCTTCCAGATAGCGGCTCAGTTCCTCGGTCTTGTAATACAGGGATCGTTCAGCACCGCTTTCGCCTGCTCCGGTGAGGCTGATAATCCTCCCAATATCAATCTGCATCTGCTTTAAATTATTCACAGAGGAGCGCAGTTTTAATTCTAAAAGGTCCCGCTGTTCACCTAAATCCTTAAAGGAAGCCTCCTGCTGTTCCAGTTCGCTCAGGGCTTTTTCATATTCCTTTCGCAGTTCCGGTTTGCTGTGCTCCTGTAATTTCTGTTCAAGCAATTCCTTGTCCCGCTGTAGGGCTGCCCGGGGAATGAGCTCGATAATCCGGTCGACCTCGGCAGTCCGGTCTGCAAGGAGCTGCACCTGTTCCACATAGGCATTGAGCACCGGAACCAGGTCGTCCTCTCCAGGGACAGCACTGTTGAGCTCCGGTTTTTGGGAACGATGCTGTCCCCCCTTCTGTTGAGTCCCAGTCTCGGGCTTTTGTATCATCTCCAGGATTGCATCCCTGACAGCCATAGCTTCGGCAACCAGGGGGGCGTAGGGCCCCACAACCGAAACATTTTCTTTCCCCTTTCTCCGGTTTCTAGCTCCGCCTTTCCGTAGACTATCCTGTAAATCCTGTTTCAGGACAGCAATTTCACCAGGTTTTTTCACTAGATTTCCCAGAAAACCCATTGTCATAAAGAAAATAGGAATGAGGCTCCAGAGGAAACCCCGGGATGTTATCAGGTTTATCATTAATAAAAAAAGACTTGTTGGGATAAGGCCTGTTCCGCTTTCCCACAGTTCATCCTTCTTTTTTTGCAGTTTTTTAAAGAGGTCAAGTTGTTCCTCATTTAAAGGCGGCAGTTTGCTCAGTTCCCGGTATTTATCCTTAGCCCGCAATCCCTTGGCAAAATGTTCAAGGAGTCCAATACCCCAGCCGCCAAAGGGAAACAGAGCCCAGGGGAATCCGGGACTCACCGTGGCATTCAGCACCATCAGAAAACCGTTTACCATCACAAAGGGAATCAGATGCCCAAAAAAACCTCCCGTAGCATGCCGGGCTTCCCGCTCTACCTTCTCAACATAGGTATCAAAGGATTCATAGATGTCAGATTGATGTACTGAATCCCGCCCTGGATCCTGTCCCTGACCAGATGCTTTGGCCTCTACAGACTCTTCAGACCATTCAGCACTACGGGGGTCCTTCCTGAGATGCTCACTTCGTATGCTCTTACTGTGGCTATAACTATGCATGCTTTGACCACGGCTATTATTCCGAGCCTCCCACCATTCTGCTCTATGCCGCCGTTCATGGGTCCGGTATTCTTCCCGGGCAATCTCCACCGCTTCTTTAAAGGCAGAACTCACCTCCCGGGCAACCTCCGACAGAGTAGTTCCCAATTCAGAGGGAACCCAGGAACTATCAGCAAAGAGAGGCTCGGACCGGGTGTCAGACCTAGCTTCAGACCTAGCGTCGGACCGAGCGTCTGACCGGGATTCCGGTCGGGCTTCCGGTTTTAAGATTCCCTTATCCAGCAGTTCCTGAATCACCTCTTCCGCAACAGGCATTTCCGCAGCAAAGCGCTTCCGCACTTCATCGGCGGTTAACCGCCTGCCTGCACTTTGAATTTCCTTGAGTATAGCCTTTTTCAAAACCTCAGATTCATTCAATACACCCTTTTCAACCTTATCAGGATTCAATACCGGCCGGGCATCCCGGTTCGGGTCGAATTCTACATTGGGAGTGACAATCTCATAGGCATGAATCTCTTTGGAAATATTTTTAAGGCTCACCTTTCCCAGTTTTTCAGCGGTAAAGTCAACCTTATTGAGTACCAGGTTATAAAGGTGCTGGGACATACAGATACAGCCCGGATGGGCGATAGACTGAAGCCGGGCTGCAATATTAATCCCTTCTCCCAGGGCATCATGCTCATAAAAATAGATGTCACCGATATGTAGCCCAATACGGACGAGCAGCGGCAGATCCTGGTTCACCTTGTTGTATTCATAGAGGTCATATTGCACCTTGAGGGCACAATTCAGGGCATCCACCGAGTTTTTAAAGTCTACCATGAAGGCATCACCGATAGTCTTAATCACCGTGCCCCGAAACTGGTGAACCGCCGCTTCAATTATTTCATTATGGCGGTTCAACAACTCCAGAGTACGCTTTTCATTCGTTTCCATCATCCTGGAAAAACCGGCAATATCGGTGTACATTATTGCCGCAAGGCGATACTCTTTCTCATCCATATTGATGAGCATACAAGGCCCTTTTCATTGGGTCAATAGAAGGATGTAATTCATGAAAAAGAGCAAGCAGACCCTATTCCGCTGTTCCGCCTGCGGCCATGAAGAACCCAAATGGCTCGGACGCTGTCCTGAATGCGGTGAATGGAATACTCTCATCGAGACAAGCACCAATAGCCACATCCAGGCCGGAACAAGCTCGCCAAACTTGAACCTTGCATCCATACCCCTTTCGGCGGTGGATCCCCAGGAAGGGAGCCGCATCTCCAGCGGCAACAGTGAACTGGACCGGGTTCTTGGCGGCGGCATGATGAAACGGTCTGCGATTCTCGTAGGTGGAGAGCCGGGTATCGGTAAGTCTACCCTGCTCCTTCAAACCGCAGCTTCAGCAGAAACGAAGGGACGGATTCTCTATATCTCAGGGGAAGAATCGGCAGGACAGATCCGGATGCGGGCTGACCGGCTCGGCATTGCCGGAGACCGGATTGAAATTTACTGTTCAGGCCTTCTCCAGGACATTGAACGTATCCTCGAAGCAGTAAAACCCATCATCGTCATAGTCGATTCGGTTCAAACCCTCTATTCCCCCGATTTAGGCATGGTACCGGGAACCGTTAACCAGATGAAATACTGTTCCTACGAGCTCATCCACTGGGTTAAAGAGCATGATGCGGTTCTTTTCCTTGTGGCCCATGTTACCAAGGACGGCCAAATTTCAGGCCCCAAAACTCTTGAACATATGGTTGATGCGGTCCTCTACTTTGAACAGAATGAAGGGGATACCCGCTTCTTGCGGTCCAGCAAAAACCGTTTTGGGTCGATTGATGAAATCGGCCTCTTTTCCATGCAGGAGCGGGGTCTTGTCCCGGTAGAAGACCCATCGAGCCTGTTTCTGGTCCGCCGGGAGGGTGAAATTCCTCCCGGAATCGCCACCGCGGCGGTAGTGGAAGGAAGCCGAACCCTCCTCGTCGAAATCCAGGCCCTGGTCATCCCTGCTAAGGGAGCCATGAGCCGGATCTTTTCAGACACCATCGACACAAGCCGCATATCCCGCATCGCAGCCACCCTGGAAAAGCATACCAAACTGAGGCTCTCTGATCATGACATGTATGTTAATGTGGCCGGCGGCATCCGGATTACCGAAGTGGGCCTGGACCTAGCCCTTGCGGGGGCGCTGCATTCAGCCAGGACCGGGCTCGCCCTCCCCCCAAGGACCTTTCTTGCAGGAGAACTCTCCCTGGCCGGCGAGGTACGTCCCATCCGCCGGCTTGCATCCCGGATAAAAGCCGGCCGAGCCCTGTCCTTTACCCGATTTATCGGGCCAGCCCAGGAGCAGCGCCCCCGCCTGGATGAACTGGGACCGGGTGACTCAGACATGTATATCAGGGTTGCAGATATAAAAGCCGCTATTCAGGAATTAATGCATTAACCCCTCTAAAACTTGGCAATTCAATATAAAAAGTATATAAATACGAGAAATTAGATTACCAGGAAGTGATCCATGGGCCTTACTTTACCGCACATTTAAAAAACTGCTTGACGGCGATACAAAGATAGGCTAGTGTTTTAAAAGTAAAAGGGAATCTTTTGAAAATAGTACGAATGTGCAGGTCCCTAACCGGACTGCGGGATTACAATAATGTTGTTCGCCAGTTTCGCCTACCCCTTCTGTCTTGCACTGTGCTGTTAATTCCCGTACAAACTTTTGTATCCTCGTCCCTTTCGTAGAGAGGGCTGGAGAGGTCCATGGTTTCATGGAACCGTATAACAGCGCACCCGGACGCATTTCCGGGAGAAGGAATTTTCTCGATGGCCAAGAAACTTTACGTCGGCAATCTCTCGTACAACACTTCCGAAGACAGCCTCCGCAATCTGTTCTCCAATTTTGGAAGCGTTGCCTCTGCCAAGATCATTTTTGATCGTGAGACAGGTAACTCCAAGGGCTTCGGCTTTGTCGAAATGAGCACAGACGAAGAAGCCAGTGCTGCAATTGCAGGAACCAACGGTCGTGAGTTCGAGGGGCGGCAGCTCCGCGTAAACGAAGCTATGGACAAACCCCGCCGCGAACGGGATAACGGTGGTTATAACCGCTGGTAATACAGTACCTATAAACCTGAAAAGGACCGTACCTTTGGACGGTCCTTTTTTATTTATGTCTTTTTTGCCAATACAAATTGTTCAGCTCCCACCAATGCTCTTCCGGTCGGGATTACCAGCTTTACTTGTGGGTAAAAAAAAGCCGGTCTCAAACCGGCTTGTCGGTGTCCTGCCCCGTTGCCTCCCCTATTATGGGAAGGATCTGGGATGGACGTCACGCATCTCAGCGTTACTTATTGTCGCAAGTACAGTATCTCAAGATACTTACACGGCACATCTCTAAATAAACTGTCTCTGCTCGACCGGAAGATACCTAAAAGCATCCCCCGGTCATTTCCTTTTGGGTGGAGTTTCCATACAGGGCCCTCCCAAAAACCAGTGGCGGACAAACCACGTATTTTATCTTCTGTTACTACCATCCGGCAGAACAGAACCCTCTAATGAGCTAGCAGGTTATTTTTGCCAGCTATATTAAATTTACTACCAATTTTATAAAATGCAAGTATTTTTTTAAATTTAATCAAGATAACCACGACTCACCAGTTCAGACATAAGCTGCGTCAATGTATCAATATGAACATCTTCAGCTACACTAGCGAGGGTTTCCCGTAACTCTTCATAATCTTCCCGTGCAAGATCCATAGTAGTTTCATCAAACTCATGGACTATAAAGGCAGCTAAAAAACCGAGTTTAAGGTAATCAGGTACCATCTGATGAGCATAGGTATCTTTCCAATATTTAAATAATTCCTCAGAGCCCTGGAGTCCCAGAACTGGAGTTACTAAACTAGAGAAGGATATAAATAAGCGGTCTGTTTCAAGTCCTTCTTCCAAAAGTTCATGATTCTGAAAACGCTTGTTCAACTCAGATAAAAAATGTTCAACTGGTCGCATTGCATTACTATACAACATATGGCAAAGTTTGCAAATGGATGTAAGTAGTTCTTGACTTTTACGTGATTGGGCTCTAAACTTATGACTATGAACCTCAAGAGTGTACTTAACCGTGACACCGTTCGTCTCCACCTTAAGGGGACTACGAAAGAAGAGATAATTAACGAACTGCTGGATGTTCTCGTTCAGAGCGGAAAGATTAAAGATAGAGAGGCCGCTTTGTCAGCTATTATGGATCGGGAACGAAAAATGTCTACCGGGATGAAACATGGCATAGCTATTCCTCACGGGAAATCACCCACAGTCCATGAGCTCGTTGCCTGTATTGGTATATCCGATACACCGGTCGATTTTGATTCCCTTGACCACGAACCCTGTCGTATTTTCATTATGACCCTTTCGCCCATTGATAAAACTGGTCCTCATCTGCAATTTCTGGCAGAGGTTAGCCTCTTGTTTAAGAGCTCAGAAAAACGAGCTGAAATTCTTGCTGCAAAAACACCCGAAGAGGTACTCAAGGTCCTTATCGAATAGTTTTTCACGGTCAACAAAGAGGACTTGGGGACCCAATAAAAAAGGCACCGTCTATTTTTCCACAGACGGTGCCTTTTTTATAGTAAATATGGATTGTCTACCGATTATTTTATTTGCTTTAATGCATCCTGGGCAAGGGTTTTTACATAGTTTGTCCAATCCTGATATTCAACTGCTTGAAGCGCTGGGCGAGCAACCGCTTTTCCCATAGAACCCAGGGCAGGAATAATAGCCCGTACCAGTTGTTCATCTTCCTGAGTAATATTATTGGCCTTACGTTTTGCATTGAGAGCTAAAAGGAAGTTGGAAAGCAACCGAGCTGCATCATCAGTACCCATTGCAGCAAGGGCTGCAATAGAACCTAGCTTTTCCTCTGTATCAATACCTTCTTTATAAGACCGCTCCAGCAAGGGCAGAACTATAGCATCAGTGATCTGATAACGGCGAAGCATATCAATAGATAGTTTTCGGATATTCCCTAGAATAACCCGCTGTTTGACATCCATGGTAGCAGACCTCCAACCCTCTGTGAGCGCCACAACAGCAACCCGTGCTTTGGCATTGCTGGCGGCCTTTGAAGCTTCCATACGCTGAAGGGCGAGCAATTTTAGATCATAGGTATAAGCGCTCGATTTAATTAACTCAGAAAGAGGATTTTCAGGATTTTCAAGAATATAAGGTAGGGATTGCTCGGCTTGTTCACGAATCCGTTTATTGTACCAGCCTGTAGCGGCAAAAAAGACCGGTAAATATCCCGAAGGTTGTTGATATTTTTCCAAAGCAAGGATTGCACCATAGGCTATTTTTTCACCTGCTTCAGGATCAGTTACGGGCTTTAAATTTAAACTATACAATAATTTTTCAATATGCTCTGCATAGTCAGGGTGTCGCAATTTTCCCATCGCAATAAGTGCATCAGCTTTTACTAAGGGATTGGCAAAATTCTCAACAACCCGCCAGAGATCAACTGCTGCAGCGGTATATTTAGAGCTGCCTAATAATTGGGCCAATAGCCTGGCACACTGGTCCGCCGCTTCCCGATCTGCAGTAGTTTTAAGAGATGGATATTCTTGTAACAATTGGGAAAGGGCCTGTGTATATAGCGGCCCAGCACCATCAATACCTTGATCTGAAAGGCTTTTTAGAATCGCTAAACGCTCCTGCATACTGGTAGCCTGTTCATACAAAAAGGTATATACATCTATGCTTTCAGTAGCGAATACGAAAACACCACATAAAGCAATCAATACAAGAGTAAGAAAACGTTTCATGTCCTTTATCAACTCCGTTATTCGGCTATTCTGGTTTCAGTTCGAATAGTATATTCATATACAACTGTTTGCTTAGACTTTCCCTGAAGGTCTTCCACAGTTTTTTTAACAAGTTCTTTATATGGTCCATACTCATAGCTTATACGCTGTAATACTTGTCCACCAACATTGGTTCGCTCTTCCTTAACCAAAACCCCCTTTTCCCAATAGGATAGCTCTTTCCGAAGTAATGTTCCAAGACCATTAAAATAACTTACTTGATACAAATGCCCCTCGCTGTCATATTCATAGCTACTGGATCCATTCTTTTTACCCGTTGTATCATAAAGTTCCGCACTCTGAACTTTACCATTTTTATAGATATACTTTGTCTCAGCGACCTTGGAATTGTTTGCATCCTTTACAATCCAAAGGATTTTATTATTTTGGGCGTCATAAACATATTCAAAAGCTGAAACCAGTTTACCATTGGCATCATAGATAACTTCGGAGCTTAATAAGCCCGCAGGAGTATACATATAGGATCGCCGAGAAACAACCTTATCTTCCCGGTCTTTAATTGTTTTACCTACAAGTAAGTTCTTTTCATACACAAATTCTGTTGTTTCAAGTACTGCTCCAGAGGCAGAATATCTCCTTTGATTTTGTATATACTTCCAAGTATTATCCCAGGTAGTGATGGTATATTCATCCACAGAACCATCAGAAAATTTCGTAATTGATTTAATTTCTTTAGGTACTTGAATTTCAACAGTTCTTAATTTGCCGGAGACATTAACCTGAGATTTTTCTTGAACAGACCCCTTATCATCTTTTTGTATAACTTGATTTGTGGTACATGATAGAAAAAGAACACAAACACATGCGAGAACAACCCTATATTTCATGGAATATACCTCCTAAAAAACAGATACAATATGATATATTATAAGGGCTTTTTCAAGCATTCAAAGTAGAGGTAATAGTAATGTTTATTAAAGACAACAGGTTTATTGATAACCAAGGGCGCACCCTTTGGCTTCGGGGTTGCAATGTCAGTGGTAGTTCCAAAGTCCCCCTTGTTCCCAGGGGAGAAACCTGGCGTAGGGATTCACTGCAAAAACCTGACACCGTTTCCTTTGTGGGGCGACCTTTTCATCTGGAGACCGCCGATGAACACCTGGACCGGCTTGCTTCCTGGGGTTTCAATCTTATCAGGCTTATAGTTACCTGGGAAGCAATAGAACATGCAGGACCAGGTATTTATGATGAAGAATATTTGGCATACCTTAGAAAAATTGTAAAAAAATGTGAAGAACGGGGAATCTGGGTCTACATGGATCCCCACCAGGATGTCTGGAGCCGCTGGACCGGAGGCGATGGAGCCCCTGCATGGACTCTGGAAAAGGTTGGAATTCGCCTTGATCGCATTGGACCAACCGGAGCGGCGCTTACCCACCAAGAACTCGGGGATCCGATTCCGAAAATGATGTGGCCTACAAACTATAACCGCTATGCTGCAGCTACCATGTTTACCCTCTTTTTTGCAGGAAATACCTATGCTCCAGCATGTACCATAGACGGTCAGAGTGCTCAGGACTGGCTTCAGGAGCGATATATAGCAGCTTTCAGACACTGTTACCGAAGGCTTAAGGATTGCAAAGCCATAATTGGCTGGGGAGCCATGAACGAACCCCATCAGGGTTTCATTGGCTATCAGGACCTTACAGGTCTGAAAAACAATTCCATCGCCCTTGGACCAATACCTTCTGCATTTCAGGCTATGGCTGCTGCTTCAGGGTATCCCATGAGAATACCGGTTTACAAAACAGGGATTTTCGGCACCCGTATAACAGGTTTCGAAACCATAAATAATAGCGGCACTTCGCTTTTTCAGGAAGGTTTTACCTGTCCATGGAAACTCGCAGGGGTATGGGGAGAAGATCAGGGAAAGCCCGTGCTGCTTAAAAAAGATTACTTCGCTACCTATCAGAAACGCCCCGTGTGCTTTACCGAAGATTTCTTAAAACCCTTTATTAAAAAATTCCGGGAGCGAATGAACGAAGTAAACGTAGGTAGCTTTGTTTTTATAGAAGGAATACCCAATGGTGCCCACCCAAGCTGGCAAAAGGAAGACGGCACCGGTGCTGTACACGCGTTTCACTGGTACGATGGGGCGACTCTCTTTTCTAAAACCTTTAACCCCCATTTATCTGTAAGAGCAGATAATCGAAAATTGGTATTTGGGAAAAAGGCTGTTCTCAAGAGTTTTATAGATCAGCTTGCAGATGATATTCAGTGGGCCAAGGAGCACATGAATAATGCCCCCTGTCTGCTTGGTGAATTTGGCTTACCCTTCGATTTATTCAATAAAAAAGCCTATAAAACAGGCAACTATCACCGTCATATTGAGGCCCTTGATATGTATTATAAAGCTATAGAGAGCCTCTTTTTACATGCTACGATCTGGAATTATACCCCTGATAACACCCATGCACGAGGAGACGGATGGAATGACGAGGACCTCTCAATTTTTAGCGAGGGAAGTCCCAGAGCAATGGAAGGCTGGCATCGACCGTTTCCAAGGGCAATAGCAGGAACACCAGAGTTCTTTTCATGGAATTACAGGCGTAAAGAAGTCCAATTCATCTACAGGACCAGCACAAACGCAGAAGGACCTACGGAAATATATCTTCATACATCCCATGTGGGACAAGCCCCGAAGATTGAGGTGGCAGCTTTTCCCACAGACAGGCAAGAACTAGAGGCTCAAACCACAACAGAGGCCACACAGTATGCCTGGGATCGGGATAATAGTATACTGTATGTGATTCATCCAGAAAGACCAAGCCGTATCCTGGTTCACATTCAGGGCTGACGGAAGGCATTAAGTAGGGGGAACCGGACCGCAGCAAGACGGGACGGCCCTGCTTTTTGTTCAGCTGGCTTTACCCCACCCTCTACTATCACCCAGCGACTGGCTAGTTCCTGCTGAAAAAGTTCTTCTATACCGTTGCGGAATGTTTGGATACGGGAAACATAATCCAACGTAGATTTTGGAGTGCTGTCAGAACGGACCCGATTCGTTCCAGCATTATACATTGCAAGCCCAGCAACTTCCGAACCGGCCAAATCCAAACACCACCGTAAATGGGCAATCCCATAGCGGGCATTGAGATCAGGATTATAAAAATCTTCGACTTTTAAGTTTGGGAAGGATTTTGAATTAAGCTGAAATAAGCCCCGATCCTCACTGACCTTATTTTTATTATATGCCCGAATGTTATACTGGCTCTCTTCCCAGGCGAGCGCAAAGGCCAGGCTGGGTTCAATCTCAAATTCATCGGCATATTTTAGAATTATCTCCGCAACCTGCCGGTTATGGGTAATCGCTTCAAAAAAAGCTATAACCGATTCCTTGGAGTTCGGATCTCGATAAAGGGTAAGAATAACATCAATTTTATTTTGATGTACCTTAAGAATAGCATCCCGATATTCTTTAGGATGCAATGCGACCCACTCTGTTTTATCTTCAATTGAACCGAACACGTCAACTTTAGATGTATTAAAACAGTACCACGAAACACCAACCCCAAGCCCTAAAACAACAATGAGAATGGAAATAAGATATACCTTGCTTCGAATCATTCCTACAGAAATTCTCCATTTGGGATACCTACGATATACAACCGTACGATATACTATCGTTTGATGTAAAAGCTTGAAGTAACTTGCATTTTATTGATATTTCATGGCCGTGACAAGGACCCTGCAAGGCAGACCCTGCAGGGTTTATCAGGCTACAGGGACCTCTAAAAATCTAACCGAATTTTTAGAGGTGACTTTTTTTACTTTTTGATAGCTCGAACTCGGATGATTCCGTCTACCTGAGCAATACGCTCCAGCACATCCTGAGCGATTTCCTGTTCCGTATCGATGATATTATAGGCATATTTATCTTTATGATGGTTGATAAGGTCAGTAATATTGATGTTAGCTCCTGCAAGAATACTGGTAATCTGACCTACCATATTGGGAACATTTCGGTTAGCCACAAGGAGCCTGAAAGGCGAACGCTGTTCAAGACGGCAATGGGGAAAATTGACCGAGTTCTTGATATTTCCCGATTCGAGATAGTCCATCAGCTGCTGTACCGCCATAATAGCACAATTATCTTCTGCCTCAGGGGTGGAAGCTCCCAGATGAGGAATACATATAACCCGTTCATTGGCTAATAATTCTGCATTCGGGAAATCGGTGACATAGCAAGAAAGCTTGCCATCCTTGAGAGCCACTGACACATCCGCCTCATTTACAAGTCCACCTCGAGCCAGATTGATGATCCGGGCGCCCTTTTTCATCATTTTAATCCGATCCGCATTAATGAGTCCCTTGGTATCCTCCGTCAACGGCACATGAATAGTGACATAGTCGGCCTGTCTCAAGAGACTTTCTAATGTATCAGCCTTTTGTACCGTCCGAGAAAGACTCCATGCTGCATCTACCGAAATAAAGGGATCATATCCGATGACATGCATTCCTAGAGCAGTGGCATCGTTGGCGACCATAACACCGATTGCTCCAAGACCAATAACACCGAGAGTTTTCCCCTTCAATTCAGGCCCTTCGAACTGTGCCTTTCCCTTTTCTACTAGCTCCGGGACTTCATCTTTTTTATCGATGAGGGTTTTCGCCCAGGCTATACCTTCAATAATTTTTCGTGATGAAAGGAGGAAGGCTGCAATAGCCAGTTCCTTTACCGCATTAGCATTCCCACCAGGGGTGTTAAATACCACAATTCCCCGCTCACTGCATAACTCTAGAGGAATGTTATTTACCCCCGCACCCGCCCGGGCAATAGCCTTTACTGTTTCTGGAATTTCCACCTGATGCAGGTCTGCACTGCGAACCAGGATTGCATCGGGGTTTGGCAGATCCGAGGCTACTTCGTAGCGGTCCCGAGGAAAAAGCTCAAGCCCCAGGGGAGAAATTTTATTGGCTGTACGAATTCTAAACATCTATTAGCTCCTGTGGGCAGCTTCGAACTGCTTCATAAAATCGATGAGGGCGAGGACCCCCTCTTTTGGCATTGCATTGTAGATGCTGGCCCGCATACCACCGACCAGCCGGTGCCCCGCCAGGTTCACCAGACCAGAAGCGGCTGCTTCTTTAACAAATTGAGCTTCCAGATCCGCGTTGCCAATGACAAAGGGAATATTCATAAGACTTCGATCTTCCTTACGAATGGGCGAACGGAACAGCTTGGACTGGTCAAGGTAATCGTATAAAAGCGTAGCCTTTTCCCGGTTGCGCCGTTCAATCTCTGCGAGTCCCCCCTGCTCTTTCATCCAATCCAACACAAGACCGATGATATAAATCCCATAACAGGGAGGAGTATTGTACATAGACCCCTCTTTAGCATGAATTTCATAGCGCAGCATGGTCGGGATCCAATCAGGAACCTTTTTAATAAGATCTTCCCGAATAATCACCACCGTAACCCCTGCAGGCCCAAGATTTTTCTGGGCTCCGGCATACAGAAGGGCAAATTTTGACACATCGAGGGGTTCAGAAAGGATACAACTTGAGATATCCGCCACCAGGGGAACCGACCCGGTATTGGGAATCTTATTCCACTTGGTTCCGACGATGGTGTTATTCCAGGTGATATGATAATAAACATCCTCCGTATCAGGGGCTGGAGCTTCGGGAATATAGGAATAGGCCTTATCCTTAGAACTTGCAGCGACCCGAACTTCAGCATATTTAGAGGCTTCTTCAGCAGCTTTGCTAGCCCATACACCGGTGTCTACATAGGTTACCTTCTGCTTCTTTCCATCTTCTCTCACCGCAAGATTAAGAGGAATCATGGGAAATTGCAGGGAGGCTCCCCCCTGGAGAAACAGGACCTTATAATTGCCAGGAATTTCCATCAGTTCCCGGAGCATTGCCTCTGCATGGTCGATAATCGGTTTAAAATCCTTTGACCGGTGGCTCATCTCCATGACGGACTGACCAGTACCATTGGCATTGGTCATCTCTGCCGCTGCCCGTTCCAACACTGCTACAGGCAGCATGGAAGGCCCTGCCGAAAAATTGTACACCCGTTTGTTCATCGAAACCTCCTCATTATGAACATTGTATAGTGGCGCTGATCGCCCGTAATTCATCAACCACATTCACATTGCGGACATGAACCCCCTCGGGCACCTGTAAAACTACAGGCGCAAAATTAATGATGCCCTTAATACCCGCAGTTACCAACCGTTCTGCGGTTTTTTGGGCCTCTTCAGGGGGAACACAAAGCAAGGCCAGGGTAATCTGGAACCGAGATATAACTTCTCCCATTTTATAGGCAGGATACAGTGGCACAGGGGAATGAAGAATTTCTATCCGGTTTACACTGGAATCAAAGCCTGCGACCAGTTCATATCCTTCTTCACGAAAGACTGAATAATGAAGATAAGCAGAGCCGAGCCGCCCAAGACCTACCACACAGAATCGCTGGACCTTATCTAGCCCCAAAGTCGATTTAATTGCCGTTGCTAGTTTCTGTCGGTCATATCCGACAGGACTTGCGAAGGAACCTTCTATGTAGGAAATGTCTTTACGGATGGTGTTACTCGACCATCCGGTCCGGCTTTCAATTTCACTAGATGTTATAAACTGAACATCTAGATGATCTAATAAACGGGTTAAAGAAAGTAAACGTTCCACACTTGGTTCTGGTATTAGATTCAACAGCAAACCTCTCTGTTATTTTTTTCACAATCACTATAGCATCGAGTAATTCTACTGTCAACATGTTGCAAGCTCACTCTATTTGGATTATGATACAGCCATGCCAGCAAAACGGTTCACGGTTCTGGACCTTATCGATATTGATTTAAAGGAGCACAACTCCCTTAATCTCCGCTGTATTGGCGGCAGAAAGGGCCTGAACCGGGTTATCGCAATCCCAGACATTAACCGGCCGGGCCTTGCCCTTTCCGGTTTTTATGATGCCTTTGCCCACGAACGGATTCAAATCTTTGGCCGCGGTGAGGTTGCCTATCTTAAGAAACTGGCAGATGAAGGAAAAACTGAAACCATCGTACAAATGTTCAGTTATCCTATTCCATGTTGTATTTTCACCTATAATCAAACCCCGGACAGAAACTTTTTTGAAATTGCAGAGGCAGCTCAATGTCCCATTTTGCAGACCGACCTACCGTCTTCTGAATTTTCTTCCCGGCTTCTTCGTATCCTGAGCAACATTTTTGCGCCTCAAAAGAGTGTACATGGTGTATTAGTAGAAGTCTTCGGTCTCGGGATTCTCATTCTTGGGGACTCAGGTGTCGGAAAAAGCGAAGCGGCCCTGGAGCTCATTGAACGGGGACATCGGCTTGTGGCGGATGATGTGGTAGAAATCCGTTGTATGAACGGAAATATTCTCATGGGCTCTGGAGCCAACAAAATCATAGGCCACCATATGGAAATACGGGGTCTGGGGATCATCAATATTACCCATCTTTTTGGAGTCGGTGCAATCCGTGATAAGAAACAAATCCAACTAGTGGTGGTACTGGAGGAATGGAATTCCGAAAAGATGTATGATCGACTAGGAACCCAGGAACAAACTATGGAAATACTTGGGGTTCAGGTACCTAAACTGGAAATCCCCGTTAAGCCAGGAAGAAATATTCCCATTATTATAGAGACCGCGGCAATGAATGAACGGCTTAAGAAAATGGGATACTTTTCTGCCAAAGAATTTAACCAGAACATTCTTAAATGGATAGAAAGCGATTCTGCCCGTTCGGTCTATTTCGGGCAGGAAGATTTTATATAGACAAAGGATTTTTCTATGGTAGAACAGATGGTCACTATTAAAAATCGTGCCGGGATTCATGCCCGGCCTGCGGCATTACTTGTTCAGACTGCCAGTAAATTTAAATCCAAAATATATATTGAAAAAGAAAGTGACCGTATCAATGGGAAGTCTATCATGGGAATCATTACCCTGGGTGCTGGGTATGATACGAATCTCAAACTGATCGCCGATGGCGAAGATGAACAAGATGCACTACAAGCTCTGGTTCATCTCTTTGATTCAAAGTTCGAAGAAGATTAAAGGCTTTGTCCCGTTTTGATGCACAACAGAGAACAACAACCCTAACTATACCAGCCCTTTTTTTTATTTATACCATAGTCGGAATTCTGGTATTAGTTTTTTCTTCCAATCTTTTTACTCAATATGTACAACAGCAAAGCTTTTCTTTCTCACTGTTTATTATTGTTTTTACCCTTATTTCTCTTGTGCTTACCCTGTTTCTTGCGGTAGCTCTTTTTAGACTTATTAGGGATATTGTTCAAAAACGAAGTGGAAGCCGTCTGAAATTAAACCTTTTTTCTTACTTCTTCATTTTGACCTTACTCATTTCTGTACCGACTATCTTTGTTCACATACAGTTAATATCGAACCTGTTAAGTACCTGGAACCAAGCTAATATTGCAGCTATAGTAGAAGATGCCCATTTATTTGCCCTGGACTCATACAGTTACCGGCTTGCTCTCATTCAGCGGATAGCCGAGTCAGAGGAGATTTCTCTGGTATTGCAACAGAGGCTAAAAATATCAGAAGTGGATCCTGCCCTGCTTGCGCTACAGGAATTTCAACAAGATCAAAAAGGGCTGTACCACACCAGCAGATCGGTAGGCAATGAAGCATTCTTTTTAAACTCCTTACCGGGCACGGAAAAAGGTTTTGTCCCAAGAAATGAGGGGAGAGACCAGAGCTGTATCCGATATATTGTACCTCAACAGTATGGCAGGCTCATCCTGATTACGTTCAGCCTTGGCCATGAATTTGATGAAAAACTCGCCAGAATAGAAGCTGGCCAAGATATCATCAGAATCCTCTCCCAGTTAGAATCTCGGCTAGTATCCCTTTTGGGAGGCTTTTATATGGTGTTATACTTACCGATTTTACTTATGGTAATGATTATAGCTATTTCTCTCAGCGATAGTCTCAGTCAGCCTATCAGCAACCTGGTCCAGGCAACACGAAAAGTTGCAGAGGGCGACCTTTCAATTCGAGTAATCTGCACGACCCATGATGACATTGGAACTTTAATAGATTCATTTAACACCATGGTTAGAAACCTTGAAAAAGCTCAATCTCGAGCACTTCAAACTGAAAAAGAAAACATCTGGAAAGATATGTCCCAACGGCTCGCCCATGAAATCAAAAACCCCCTAACACCTATTAAACTTTCTGCAGAACGAGTACTTCGACGTTGGAAAACTGATCCTAAACGGCTTGGCGAGATCTTGGAAGAATCAATGCTTGCAATCATTCAAGAAACCGATGGACTCACTAACCTTCTCACTGAATTTAGAACCTTTTCTAGACTTCCACCTCCAGTACTCGAACGGACAGCGCTGCAGCCATTACTTGAAGAAGCTCTCAACTTATACCGAACATCCTACCCAGACATCCAATTTATCATCAATACTATTCCACCAAATACCTATTTACGTGTTGATCGTCGACATATCAATCAGGTTCTCGCAAATTTAATAATTAATAGCATTGATGCTATGCATGGCCGTGGTATTATTGAAATACAGACTGACCTTGTCAAAAAAACCGATTGCCGATATTGTAGAATTAGTATTAGGGATAACGGTTGTGGCATTCCGGAAGAACATCGATCGCTCATTTTTACCCCCTATTTTACTACAAAGGCAACTGGTACCGGATTGGGGCTTTCGATTGTAGAACGAATTGTTCTTGACCATGGGGGAACCATCTGGTTTGATTCTGCCATAGGTGTAGGCACCACATTTTTCATCGATCTACCGGTTGATAGTACCGGATCATGAGGGTTAATAAAGGTAATGAATACCATTTTGGTTATAGATGATGAATCAGGTATCCGCACGGCCCTATCTTCCATATTGATGGATGAAGGTTACCATGTGGAAACTGCAGAGGATGCTCTTATAGGGCTTACTCTTTTAGAACAACATCCCTTTGAGCTCATCTTTCTCGATGTACTTTTGCCTCGTTTGGGCGGCCTCGAAGCACTGGAAAAAATAAAGACCGGCTGGCCAGACATAGAGGTAGTCATGATTTCAGGCCATGCTAATGTGGATATGGCCGTCCGCGCAGTAAAACTGGGAGCCTTCGATTTTCTTGAGAAGCCACTTTCCCTAGATAAGGTATTAACGGTTACTAAAAACGCTCTGACACTACAAAAATTGCGCCAAGAAAATATCAGCCTTAAAAAGGGTAAAAAACTCCCCTATGAAGAAATTATTGGTCACAGCCCGGGGATACGAGCTGTTAAAGAACGGATTGAACAGGCAGCTCAGTCCGATGCCAGGGTACTTATAACAGGCGAGAATGGTACTGGAAAAGAACTTGTCGTCAGAGCAATTCATTATAAATCCAGCCGGGCGGATAAACCCTTGATTGAGGTGAACTGCGCAGCTATCCCTGACACCCTTATCGAAAGTGAACTTTTCGGACACGAAAAAGGAGCCTTTACCGATGCAGTTTCAAGCCGTAGAGGCCGCTTTGAGATGGCCCATAGGGGGACCCTCTTTCTCGATGAAATTGGAGACATGACCTTAACAGCTCAGGCGAAGGTACTTCGGGCTTTACAGGAACAAAAAATAGAACGACTTGGCAGTGAACAGTCACTCAATGTTGATGTCCGCGTTATAGCCGCGACCAATAAAGATTTGGAAGCCGAATGTCAAGCAGGACGATTCAGAGAAGACCTTTTTTTCCGACTCAATGTTATTCCGATTCATATACCACCCCTTAGAGAACGAAAAGAGGATATTCCCGAACTGCTGATGTATTTCTTACACAATTTTAGCGCTGAAGACATACATCTTTCAGAAAAAGCCATGGAATATCTAACCCAACAGCCCTGGCCAGGAAATGTTCGGGAACTGAAAAACTTTGCTGAACGACTTTCAATTCTTTGTGAAACCGATACTATTGAACTCGATGTGGTTCAGAATATTCTTGGAATAGTATCCTCTACTAGTACAAGAAAATCCTCGGATATGGCTGCTGAAGATAGGCATGAAAATCAAAGGGGCTTACCGGCCGAAATCCTCGAGTTGGACTATAACGAAGCAAAAGATTTGTTCGAAAAACGATATTTAGAGTATAAACTTTCTGAAAATGGGTATATTATATCCCGTACAGCAGAAGTAATTGGTATGTATCCCAGTAATCTCCATGCAAAAATTAAAAAGCATGGTATAAGGATGGAACGATGAAAGAGCTCACGGAACGGCAACGGGAAGTGCTATCCTTCATCAGTGCGTTTACAAAGTCCCACACCTACCCGCCCACAATTCGAGAAATTGCGGATCATTTTTCTATTTCTGTAAAAGGAGCCTATGATCATCTCAACGCTCTCAAGAAAAAGGGCTATCTCAGACTCAGCGACAAAAGGTCTCGAACTATCGAAGTCGTTCATACCATGGATAGGCAGAATGAAACAGAACAGCTCATACAAATACCCATTCTGGGCACTGTAGCCGCTGGGAAGCCAATCCTAGCTGAGGAAAATTGGGAAGGAACCGTTGCAATTCCTCCTTCCATGGTGAGAAAACAGGGCACCTACTTCGCCCTGAATGTCCGAGGAGACTCTATGATCGAGGCAGGCATTATGGATGGTGATTTGGCGATCATAGAAAAACGAGAAACAGCCCATAATGGAGAAATTGTTGTTGCAGTTGTTGATGATGCGGTTACTTTGAAACGTTTTTATAAAGAAAGCAACCGAATCCGACTGCAGCCTGAGAACGCTGCCTATTCTCCTATTTATTGCCAAGATATTCGACTTCTCGGGCGACTCTCCTGTATTATTCGCTCCTATACCTAGGGTAACTTATGGCTCAAGGACTCTGCTATCTCTTTACTGGTCCTGAAGTTGGAGAACAACAGGATACTATACAGTACATACGGCAGGAACTCACTAAAAAATATGGCTCAACACCGGAAGAACAATCATTTTATGCTTCAGAAACCACTGTTTCTGACATAGTATCTATACTTCGAAATGGATCGCTTTTTTCAGATGCCCGGCTTATCCTTGTTAAAAATGCAGAATATATTAAGAAAAAAGAAGATGTGGAACTCCTTTCAGGCTATATGACACAACCGCAGGAAGATACAACCCTCATTCTGATCTCCGAAGAAATTGGCATTGATAAAAAACTGGAAGCAACTATTCCCAAAGAACATAAAAAGATTTTCTGGGAACTCTTTGATAACAGAAAAACCGAATGGGTCGTTACTTTCTTTAAACGGTCTGGATACAATATTCAACCAGATGCGGTAGAAGCCATTCTGGAACTTGTGGAAAATAACACTGCGGCCCTCAGACAAGAATGTTCTCGACTCACCTTGTTTCTCGATAAAAACAAACCGGTGAGTGCCGATCAAATAGAACAATATTTAGCTCATACACGGCAGGAATCGGCCTTTTCCCTCTTTTCTCAGATCGCCTTGGGGGAACGGGAAAAGAGCCTTGAAATCTTACACACCTTACTAGATGCAAAGGAAAGTCCCCAGGCCATTATTGCAGGGCTTACCTGGTCATTCCGCAAATTGGCAGATTTTCTAGCGCTGGCAAGTACAGGACAGTTGAATGATTTTGAGCTCAAAAAAATCGGCCTTGCATCCCCTCGAGCACAACGGGACTATAGGGAAGCAGCCAAACGGTATACCATCCACAGTACCATGCAAGCCTTAGCGTTACTTGCTGAATGGGATGTACAGTTACGATCCATGGGGACCGCGATAGAATCTATCTTAATGGATATTTATTTATTAAAATTATCTGACTTATCCAGTCAGCATACCCTTGAAAGAATATAAAAAACACCATATACTGGTCTTTAAGAAAACCCAATCGGTATAAATTTACTTAAATTAAGAATTCATTCTATTTCATACTGATTGGCTCATGACTATTCCTAAGGAGTCTTTATAATGGGCGACACTAAAAACATATTGATCATTGGGGGTGGATATGGCGGCATCGAAACAGCCAAGAAGCTGGCAAAACACTATAAAAAACGCAACGACATATCCATTACGTTAATCGACCGGAATCCCTTTCATACTTTGATGACCGAATTACACGAGGTAGCCGGTCACCGGGTCGAACCCGACTCAGTCCGTATTCCCTTTGCCAAGATCTTTGGTGCATCCAAAGTTAAGGTTATTCTCGATTCTATAGAAACGGTAGATTTTAAGGAGCAGGTTGCAATCTCTGCCACTAATCGCTATCCCTATGATTACCTGGTTATTGGGTCTGGAGCGGAACCAGAATTCTTCGGGGTACCCGGAATAAAAGAAAATGCCTTTACCCTCTGGTCTTTCGATGATTCCGTGAAGATTCGGCACCATATCGAAAAAACCTTTGAAAAAGCGATTGCCATTCAAGACCCAAAACTCCGTCAAAAAATGCTTACCTTCGTAGTCGCCGGAGCCGGGTTTACCGGGATTGAATTAGCCGGTGAATTCCTGGAATGGCGGGACGAAATGTGCAAAAAATGGCTCATTTCCCCCGATGAAGTAAAGGTTATTGTCGTAGAAGCGCTTCCCACCATATTACCCATTCTGGAAGAGGACCTCAGAGCAAAGGTAGAAACGTATCTTAAGAAGCATCAAGTAGAATTAAAAACAAATACCCCCATAGTTGGAGCTGAACCGGGAATTGTAAAATTGAAGGATGGTTCCACTATAGAAACCGAAACCTTCGTATGGACTGCCGGAGTCCAGGGTTGTCACTTTGCGGGGATGCTGGACCTTACAAAAGGCCGCTGCGGTAACCGGGACTGTGAAATCATGAAAGCCCAGGGCACCTGCGGACTTGCAGACTGTAAGTTTAAGAAGGAGCATCGGGATGTATCTGGTAAAAAGGGTCGTATCCTCGTTAATGCTGAAATGCGTTCTGTAGATTACCAGAATGTCTTCCTCGTAGGGGATAACATCTGGTTCATCGAAAACAACAAACCCCTGCCACAAATTGTAGAAACAGCCCTACAGACTGCCGATGTGGCAGCCCATAATATTGCGGCAGCACTAGATGGAACGCCAGTTAAAACCTTTAAATCCAACTATCATGGGTTTATGGTTTCTGTGGGCGGAAAATATGCGGTTTCCAACGCAGGGGGCATGAAATTGTCAGGCTTCTTTGCCATGGCCATGAAGCATCTCATCAACCTGCATTACCTCCTCGGTGTGGCTGGTATCAACCAGTGCTGGGAATACCTCAAGCATGAGTTCCTGAATATGGAACATCACCGAAATATTGTCCGAGGCTTTGGGTCCTACCGGACCCGGGGCTATTGGCTCCTACCACTCAGACTCTGGCTTGGCCTCATGTGGGTTATAGAGGGGGTCAACAAGATTGGTGAAGGATGGCTCGCCTGGAGTACTGGCAGTAAATCCACCTGGATGTTCAGCCCCGGGGTACAGCAGGCTGGGACGACGGTCGCCCAGGCAGTTCAGTCAGCCGCTGCATCTGGAGCTGATGCGGTAGCAGCAGCCTCTGAATGGGTTGAAGAGACCGCAACTGCAGTAGTGCAATCTCCCCACCCTGTCTATGATGCGGTTGCTGCGGCTTCTGAGCAAGTAGCAGATACTGCAGGGGCTGCTGTTTCTGCCGGGACAGAGGCAGTTGCCCATAGTTTCAGGAAGATTTGGGACCTTAGTAAGCCCATTTTTAATCCCCAGGGTGTTGTGGCAACCTGGTTCAGAACGACCTTTATGGATGGACTTGCGAGCCACATTCCGTTTCAAGCATTCCAACTCATGGTGGTTTTAGCAGAAATTGCCATAGGGCTCGCCCTTTTTGGCGGACTCTTTACCTGGTGGGCTGCGGCAGCTTCCATCGTGATGTGTTTTGTCTTTACCCTCTCTGGTATGTTTGCATGGGACCAGGTATGGTTTATTTTTGCAGCATTCTTAATGTTGGGTGGTGCAGGCCGGGCATTTGGTCTTGATTGTTGGGTTGTACCTTTCTGTAAGAAATGGTGGAATGGTACCCGTTTTGCCCGCAAACATTACCTGTACCTGGATAACCCAAGTAAGAAAAACTAGTACGGTCCGACATGGCTGAATTCTGGAGTACCTTCCCCGGCATGGACACAGCCCTTGCTACTGTGTCCGAGCATATCCGTACCGCTACAACATCTTCGAATCCAATCATCCGGGAAGCTCTCGCTGACCTTTTTACAAAGCAGGGGAAAATGCTCCGGCCTGGGATGCTCATTCTGGCATCCCACGCAGGGAAGCCAGATATGCAACGAATCTATCCTCTTGCAGCGGCGATTGAAATATTACATACAGCAACCCTTATCCATGACGATGTCATCGATGACTCTCCCTTACGTCGCGGCCTCCCTTCGGTACATATGAGATATGGGAAAAAGGATGCGGTCCTCATCGGTGATTTTTTGCTATCCCGTTGCTTTCTGCTCGCGGCAGAATACACCACACCCCAGAATGCGATTAATCTTGGGAAAGTCATTTCTGTTATTTGTGCGATGGAATTGGATCAGGATGCAGACCGATTCCATCCATCATTATCGGTACGCAGTTATTTCAGGAAAATCATCGGAAAGACAGCCCTTTTATTTTCCCTTGCCTGCCATGTAGGGGCCTCCGAAGCCAAGGCTCCATCTACAGTAACAGAACGGCTCCGGCGTATTGGCTATAATATTGGCATGGCTTTTCAAATTATCGATGACATTCTAGACTATACAGGAAATGAGACGGAAATTAAAAAACCTGTTGGAAATGATCTGAGATCCGGCCTTGTTACTCTGCCCCTCATATGTGCCTTACAGAAAGATGTGGATGGTGAATTAGCCCGACTGGTACAACCTGATACATTTCCCCACAGTGATATTCAAAGAATTCTGGTCCTTACTAAAACCCTCGGCGGTATCAATACAGCCCGCTTGTATGCCCAACGTTTCACCACACGGGCTTTGCGGGAGATTGAACAGCTACCACAGGGTTCTGCAAAACACAACATGGATCAACTTGCCAAAAAGCTTTTAATTCGTACATACTAGGGTTTATGTTCGAAACGATTTTAATAGCCCTTGGTCTTTCGATGGATGCCTTTGCTGTATCCATATCTTCAGGTATATGTACCGAAGGTTTAAAATCCCGCCACATACTCCGAGGGTCTTTTTCTTTTGGCCTCTTCCAGTTTGCCATGCCTGTACTTGGTTGGTTCTTGGGTTCTCATTTTCGTACAGCTATTCAAAATTTCGATCATTGGATTGCCTTTGCATTGCTTGTTTTTATTGGCGGGAAAATGATTGTTGAATCCTTTGAACCTGAACCAACATCCTGTGATGATACGGCCGCACCACAAAAAGCAGGCAAAACCGATATACGGAATATAAAAACCCTATTTGCCCTTTCAGTGGCTACCAGCATCGATGCCTTAGCAGTAGGACTTTCATACAGTCTTCTTGGAAAATCTATTTTTTCTCCCGCCGTAGCGATCGGACTTATTACCTTTTCAGTTTGTATAGTAGGATTTGAATTTGGGAAACGGATTGGCTACCTCATAGAAAAACGGGCAGAACTAATTGGTGGACTTGTACTGATCGGCATTGGGGGAAAAATACTCCTGGAACACCTATTGTAAGCTCATCATTGCAGAGACCCCTACGAAGCGCTAAAGCCCCAACAATAGCCTCCGCTATTACATCTATTACAGGACCCGGTACACCCCGCATTTTAAATATAAAGATTCTTCGTACCCCACCAGTATGGGATGATCCGGCGCTTGATATCCAAATTCAAGCAAATGGAGCCGTTTTTCTGCATCCATAGCAGCATCCTGAATCATAGCTTTAAATCGCCCTTCAGTCATAGCCTGACTACAGGAGCAGGTTACCAGCACTCCACCGCGTCTCAGCAATTTTAGAGCACGAAGATTGATTTCCTTATAACCCCGGAGCGCCCCTTCTAAGGCTTTATGGGACTTGGTAAAAGCCGGCGGATCCAGAATGATGACATCAAACTGCAAATGTTTCCGTTCATAGGACCGAAGCAATTCAAAGATGTCACCGGCTTCCACAGAAACCTTATCTGCCACTCCGTTAAGTTCCGCATTTCTGCGAACCGCTTCAAGAGCCTGGGGTGAAATGTCCGCTGCAAGGACCGAAGCAGCTCCTGCACGGGCTGCATGGATAGCAAAGCCCCCAGAATGACAACACATATCAAGGACTGTTTTCTCACGGGTATACCGGGCTGCCCGACGCCGATTATCCCGCTGATCGAGAAAATGGCCCGTTTTCTGGCCTTCCAGGAGATCTACTATAAAGGGAAGCCCATTTTCAAACATACAGATACCACCCTCAGGATATATGCCCTTAAGAAGACCTGAGACCTGTGGCAGCCCTTCCAGGCTGCGCACCTGGCTTTCATCCCGTTCAACAATGCCATGAACCGGTCCGAGAACCTCATCAAGGGCAGAGAGAATAAGATCCTTCCGCATATCAAGCCCATAGGAAAGGAATTGTATCGAGAGCCAAACCCCAGGATCTCCCAGGATATTCTTAACATTCTCAAAGGTAATAGATGCTCCCGTGCAGTTCTTCTCCAGGATGAGCGGTTCAGCCTGGGCTGCCGGCCAGCCAACAAAACGGTCAATAATCAGTCCAGGTAGGAGGTCCGCTTCAGCAAAAACAAGCCGTTCGCTTTCGATATCCAGATGATAATATTCCCGTCGGCGTTCAATTGCATTGCGAAGCCGGGCTTTAAAAAAACCCTTATCAACCCCTTCTTTTGATGAAGAAAAAATACGGGCAATAATTTTTGAGTTGGGGTTCGCAACGGCCCGGCCGATATAGGTTTTTCGAGAACTTTCCACATCTACGAGCTCCCCCGGCTCAAGCGGCGCTGGTCCATTAGGGTTTAGTATGCTTGCAACCTCGTTATCAAAAACCCAGGGATGTCCCGCAAGCAAGCGGCGCTCCTGTCCTGGTTGTAGTATGATTCGTTTCATGGATATCACCTTTTATTCTGCCGGTGGGCGCCGTCGGACAACAAATTCCTGCCGAGGAGCTGTTCGTGAAAGTTCGCAGGCTTTTTTGAGCTCCGAATACAGAAATTCCTGTGCACGGAACAATTCCATGTCAGGTTCAGGGGCTTCCCTGGTCCAGCGACCATCGGCACCAAGCACATGACTATGGGTAGTATCCTTAAAATAGCTGAAAAGAATATCCTTAACAGTACCTGCAACAGTATGGTCCAGTATAGGCACCATTAGCTCAATTCGGCGGTCCAGGTTCCGGCTCATCCAGTCTGCACTGGAAAGATAGAGTTCCTCAGCACCGCCATTGGCAAAATAGATAATCCGGGAATGTTCCAGATAGCGGTCTATAAGGCTTACTACATGAATGTTTTCCGAAAGCCCCGAAACTCCCGGTACCAGCATACAAATACCCCGGATATTTAGCTGAATCGAGACACCAGCCTGGCTGGCTCGATAGAGAGCATTGATTACCTCTACATCAGCCAGGGAGTTCAATTTTGCCACAATTTTACCAGGATATTCCTGACTTGACCGTTTAGCTTCCCGATCAATGAGTTCAATGAGTCTGCGTTTTAAATTTACCGGTGCAATAACTAGTTGCTGCATACTCTGGATAACCGAATAACCGGTGATCATATTAAAAAAGAGGGTTGCATCCTGGGCGATCTGAGGATGTATCGTAAAGAGACTTAGGTCACTGTAGAGCCGAGCAGTCTTATCATTATAGTTACCTGTAGAAAGATGTATATACCGACATATTCCATTTTCTTCCCGACGAACGACAAGGCAAATTTTAGCATGCACCTTAAGCTGTGCGATTCCGTATACAACAATAACGCCAGCCCGTTCCAATCGGGATGCCCAGGTAATATTTCGTTCCTCATCAAACCGAGCCTTCAGTTCTACGAGGACTGTTACCTGTTTGCCATTTCGGGCAGCCTGTTCCAAAGCTTTTACGATCGGGGAGTCACCACTGGTACGATAGAGGGTAATTTTGATAGCAAGCACCTGGGGATCTAGAGCCGCATCCTGGATAAAACGGATCACCGGATCAAAGGTGTGATAGGGAAGCTGTAAAAGCACATCCCGTTGGTGCAAGGTATCCCAAAGGGGTTCATCTTCAGGCAATTCCACAGGCCAGAGCGGGGGCCAGGGCTCTTCCCGAAACTGGTCAAATCCTTTAATAAAGGCTAATTCTGATAGGGAACGTAAATCAATGGGCCCTAACATTTCATATATATCTATTGGATCAAGCTTCAGAAGACGAGCAATTCGTTCTTTAAGTATTGGGCTGTTACCTGTATAGGAAAGCCGTACCGGCCATGAATGTTCCCGATTCTGAAGTACCTCTGTCATAGCTTCGACAAAGTCTTCGTCCCGTTCTTCATCCACCGCGAAATCCGCATCCCGGGTAATCTTAAAGAGCATAGCTTCCTTAATGGTATAACCGTTAAAAAGCCGATAGGCCCACATCATAACAATATCATCGAGTAAAGTCCAAGGCTTTACCTGATGTGGTTCTGGGGGGAGCCAGATTATGCGGTCCAATGCGGTAGGAACTTGGACAATAGCTACCTGACCATTATCGAGAAGAAAGGCACCATGAAGTTTCAGATTCCCCATGCTGGGAGGTTCCATATCTTCTTCCAGTCGAAGGGGTGTTAAAATGGGAAAAACTTCTTTTTGGAATAGGTTCTCAAGATACTCAAATTGGTTCTGGCTATAGGAATCGGGTCTGATAAGTTCGAGACCGATTTTTGCAAGCTCGGGCAGGACATCCTGGTTTAAGCATTCATAGGTTTGTTTTGTAATCTCTTGGACCTTTTGAGCAATCAGACTGAGCTGCTCTTCCGGCAAAAGACCTGAAGCATCACGCCCCAGATTCATCCGCTGGGCTCTCTTGATAGCCGCAACCCGGACCATGAAAAACTCATCAAAATTGGATGCAACAATGGTCAGAAATTTCAGCCGATCAAGAACCGGAAGATCCCGGCGAAGGGCTTCACCAAGGACCCGGGCATTAAAGTCTACCCAGGAAAGATCCCGATTAAAATAACGAAATGGCACGTTTTGCATAATCAACCTACAATAATAGTACTTTATAGCCGAAAACATCCTGAAACATATCCGACTTTTCTTCAAGTCCAAGCCGTTCCAGGGTAAGATCATGACTACCCATGACAGTGATCACGATAGCATCTTCCCGCTGTTCTACTTTTATTTCTTTAATACGCTGGGCATGACCCCGATCCAGTGCATCGGCGACACGGAGAATCGCGGCAAGTTTTAAAACAAGAATACGCTCCTCCCGTTGCAGAGCAATAAAGGCTATATGGGTTGAATTGGGAGGCGCCTTCCTATGATAGCGGACCACATTGGAAATAACATCCAGATCTTCCTGATGTAACCCGAAAATCTCAGAATTAGCCACAATATACTGACTATGCTTATGATGCCCCGAACTGCGGATGAACATGCCGATATCATGGAGCAGACCTGCGACTTCCAACAGAAGTCGTGCACGACGGTCCAAACCGTGTATTTTTACCAGGGCATCGAAAAGCATCAGCGCAAGGTTTGTCACATGGCGGCTATGATGTTCATCAAACCGGTATTTTTTACCTAAATTGATGGCTGAAGCAATAACCTGGGAATAAAACTCTTCCTGCAGGTTCGGGTCCACCCCCTGGGACAGGTTGATGAGCATCCCTTCCCGAATTGATGCATTGGGAACAATCAGTTCTGTAGCTGCGGTTTTTTCAAGGAAGAGCTTATAGGTGAGGAGCCCCGGAATAATTCCTTCTGCTTCTGCAAAGGGAATTCTCAGCTTCTGGACACATTCTTCTATACTATACCCTTTGATACGGTCGACAAAATCTATAAACACCTGCCGGTCAACGACCCAGCAGTCCTTGTTTAATTCAATACCAAACCTGCTTGCTACCAGCCGGGCATCGGACCCAGCCACAATAAATAGTTTGATATGACTGAGATCAAGTTCTACATTGAGGGATTCACAGGTATTATTGACACTTTCCGTAAGAAATCGCTGCAGATACAGGTTAGACCCCATAGCCTGCCGAACCTGCTGATCGACCAGAATAGTACCAAGCCTGAGGCTGTGGGCGGCCACCATTTTTCCCCGCCGCAACAGCATTAATTCGGTTGAACCGCCGCCAACCTCAATAATTACCGAATTACAACGACTAAACTGTGGTCGGTCATCCTTGAGGGCAAAGCGAACCGCAAGATACATAAGCCGGTTTTCTTCAATGCCTTCTACAACCAGAATCCTGAAACCAGTCTGGAGGTAGACCCGGTCAATGAACATATCCCGATTTCGGGCCTCCCGGAGTGCGCTGGTAGCTATGACATGGATATCCCGGTCATCAATACCCCAACCATTCAAAAGTTCCCGGTAATTCTGAAGCACCACCATGCTGGCAAGCATGGATTCACGGGATATGCTGCCGCGGGTAAACACATCGCGGCCTAGGGCGACAGGTTTTCCGGATCTATCTACCACATGCCAATCCCCTGTGGGACTTAATTCCGCGACAATAAGACGGATGCCGGTGGAACCTATTTCAACAACCGCCACCAACCGGTAGTCCATACTGGCCATAGTTGCCTGCTTAAAGCTTATCTATAAGCATGGAGCACTTACCAGAGGGTATGGGGAGGGTTTTCTTTTTCTTTCCCAGTATATTGATGGTAAAATAGTATAATTTTTCACTTTCCATGTGAATTTCCCAGCCTCTACCGCTCTTATTGGAAAGAATGGTAATCATGTTCCGTTTCAGAGATAGGTTCTCAATACCCATAATTTCCAGGTTCGGAATGATCCAATCTACGGTCTTACGGGGAAGTGAGATAGACAGCCCAATGATATTTTCTATGGTGAGACAAATTGTAGAAAGGGCAATATAGCTTAAATAATTAGCTCGGGGAAAACCTTCTCGTCCTGGCCATTGGGCAGGCCCTTCCTTTAAGGGGAGATAGGCTTCCCATAGATTCCCCTTATGATGATTCCCTTCAGGATGCATGGAATCGAGTACAAAATAGAGATGCCGGATAGAACATTCACGGGCAAGATCCCAACGTTGATACCTTTCCAGTCCCTTAATTACCATAAAGGTTAGATGAGGAAATACGGATCCCCGGTAGCCATCGCCTCCTTCACTGAAAGAAGGTTCATTCCGTGCTACCGTCGGATAGGGATGCGGAGTACCGAAATACTCAGGATCGGTAAGTTTTTCTATGAGCCGTTCAGCCTTATCGTCATTCGGCAGTTCTGCCAGAAGAGGCCAGTAACCGGCGATTGTTTTTACCGAAAGCCGCCGTTCATGTTCGTCCAAATCGTAATAAAACCCTGAGTCAGGATCCCACATAAGGGAGTTAATTCTTGTTTTTAATGAGAAATACTGCCGCTTATATTGAAAACTAGATTCCTTATCGTTAAGTATATCCGCCAGAGCAGACATATAAAGAGCATTAATTGCCATGACCGTATTAAAATCGATAGGGTATACCGCTCCCTCTCGGGGAGCATTATCCATACCTGTTGCAGCGAGAGGAACCGCATAGAGGCCATTAGGTCGTTTGTACAAAGAATCAATCCAAGCCATGTATCGATGCAAGATAGGAACTACTTCTTTTACCCGTTTCTTATTAGCAGACTTATGGTACAGATTAAATTCTGCCCATGCAAAAAGAGGCAGCCCAAGCCCTTCAGGATTATCAGGGCTTACGACGGGCAGGCCCGTTGCAATTTCATAGGCACAACGAATAGCACCATTTGCTTCCTGATGTTCATAAAAGATATCCAAAGTTGGATGAGCCTGATAAATTCTATTTGAGTAAACGAGAAAAAAGGATGATAAAATTGCTTCCAGCTGGGTGACCTGAGTACAACCGGGATGCCCAAAAAATTTACCCTTGATAGGGCTCTTTTCCGGCCCTGAAAGCCAGCTGTCCTGTATCCAAGCCCACGTTCTGTCGTATATATCTACAAAATCCTGATCATAGAAGTGGATTTTTGGAAAATCACGCTTTATCACAAAGACTCCTTTACATCCTTACAAAAGTAACGTAAGGAAGATAAAATGTCAAATATATTCATCCTTGACAAGACCTTGACAGGCCGGCCTATGACTAGCATAGTACGAAGGAAGGCGGGTGTAGTATGTTAAAATCCTATATAGCATTGGAAGTTCGTATACTCCTTCTCACAGGAGTAAAAACATTCTGTAATTGTACCTATCAGGATAATGGGATGCTGGGATCATGTCCTATATGCCGAGGTGAAGGGACTCTTTCACCCCAATTAAACCAAATTGCTGCCCGTAAGGCCTATACGATTACCAAGGCCTTAAACTGTACTATTGTTAAAAATCCACCCTATGAGAAAAATCTCAGCACCCCTGAACTACCACCAGAATATTCCCTGTCCCGTCTTTCCCTTAAATTGGGAACCGATGGCTTTATGGATATTGTGTTTCACAGGAGAAGAAAACATATCCGGATTGCAGAACTTCGTATCGAAGAAGATGCAGGCCGTTTAACCCATTCAGGAAAAGAAACCAGAATGGATTACACCACCGCCGGGATGCCAAGCCTGAGACTCAGGACCGAAGCGGATTTTGAAATTGGAGAAGAAGCAGAGGTATTTCTCTCTGACCTTCGTCGACGGCTACAATATCTGGAAGTTATCCCAGGAGTACCTGTAGAAAGTGTCATCCGCTGTAATGCCCATGTGGCTCTGGCCCCTTATCCTGAAGAACCAGAAGGCTATGTTAAACTACGGAATCTCAATTCCTTTAATTTTGTAAGAAAAGCGATCAATACAGAATTAAACCGGCAGGAAGAAATCTTAGAACACGGTGGTACCGTATTACCAGAAAGTCGCATCTGGAACGAAACAAAAAACACAACCGAATCTTTTCAGAAAAGGAAACTTGAAAATCGACCAAAATTTACTCCCCTTGAAAAGGTTCCTCCCTTTACCCCGGGACCAGAAATATTAGAAGCCCTGGAAACCTTTACCGTCGAATTACCTGAACCCCGCCGCAACCGGGTTATGAGCCAATATGGACTTACCCTACCCCAGGCTGAGTTTATTTGTGACGAAAAAAGCAGGGCCGATTATTTTGAAAAAACCATTGAACTGGGAGGAACACCTCGAGAAACAGCCCAATGGTTATCATCCTTTGTAATAAAGGAATTTAAACGGCTTCAGTTTACACCTATTACAGCACCATTAACACCAGTGCGATTTGCCAGTATTCTGAAGATGTTATCTGAGCGTCGTATTCACTCTGGGATTGCAAAACAAACTATTACTGCTGTTCTGGAGGAAAATAAAGATCCGGAGCTCATTGTTAAAGAGCGTGGTTGGGAGCAGCTCACCGATGAAAAGGTCATCTCTGAAATAGTCCATAAAATTATCGAAGAGAACCCTCTTGAGGTTAAACGGGTTCGAGAAGGTGATGCCCGGCCTATACGATTCTTAACCGGGCGTATCATGCGGGAAACCGGAGGACTTGCTGAACCAAATATGGTTAAGCAAATACTTCGGGAACAACTTTCTGTTTCCCTTGTCTATGTGCTTTCTATGGGAGGAGCAATTTCTGGCCGTATTGCAGAAGATGGCATGGTAGAAAGCGGTGATGAACGGATACTCAAAGAACTCATCCACCAACGGATGAACAATTTGGAATCCAAGATTCGCTTTGAATCCATCCAGGTTGGACGGCTCCTTTCCGAAGAGATTATTCCTTCCGACTGGGCTGCCCTCATCACGACCATTACCGAACGGATTAATTCAGGAACCGCCAATGGTATAGTGGTTGCCCATGGGACAGACACCCTTCCCTATACAGCACCACTCCTGTACTGGCTCTTTGCCGATGCGGGTGTTCCCATCGTGCTTGCGGCCTCATCTACAGCGCCGGGAACATCCAATGAAGCTGCTGAAACCATGGAGATGGCCATCAACCTAGCTGTACAAGAAAAGACAGGTGTCTATGTGGTCCATAGTGGTAGAGTTCTGTCACCGCTTAATCTTAAATTTGAGCGCATTGGCTCTGATGGATTCCGAAATTGGAACATGCAGAAAGCCATTCATTATGGTTCATCTCTTTTAACGGGGCTTCTAGAAGCTGATCAATACGTTGTAACTCAACTTCTGGAAGAAGCGGCTAACGCTATGTGTGTCATACGGATTTATCCAGGGCTCCGATCAGATTATCTTACTGCCCTTATGGATCAAGGGGTTCGTTATTTTTTCTTGGAACTTTACGATACAGGAACCGCAGGCTTCCGTGAAGGTCCCTATTCGCTAAAACGGGCCTTTGCAATGGGGAGAAAAAAGCAGGCCCGGTTTTACTGTACCTCCCAACAGGAAGGGCTCGTTGATTTTTCCGGTTACAGTACCTCCAAGGAGCTGTGGAAAGAAGGAGCCGTACCTATGGGTGTATATACCACAGAAACGGTGGTAGCCCGGTTCCTGGCCGCAAGCATCATTGCTGACAGTGAACAAGAACGGGATGAACTTATGGAACGGGCTGGTCCTGAATCCCTCCAATAGTAGTATTATAAGATTGGGAGCGGTTCGTTAATCGTGTCCCAGGCTACATAAGCCGGATGATGATTGATTGGCTCAACTTTAAAACGGAACATACCGCAGTTTTGAACTGGTATGAGTGGAAACCAAGACCGGCAACCAAAGGTAATCCGAAACAGCCATTGCAGGAACCCTGCATGGCTTACCGCAACCACAGCATGCACATTATGTTCAAGAGCCAGGTCCCGTAAAATGGACCAGGCGTCATAGGCTCTGTTATAGAGCGTTTCTTCCGATTCGGCTTCCGGAATGGCAGTCCAACTTTTTGAACGGAAATGAGGCCATAACTCGTTCGTCTCTGAACGAACATCAGCCCAGGCTTTACCTGTCCAGATGCCGGTATCCAATTCAGTAAGGGATTGTACTACCTCAGGGTTTCCAAACCCAGCAACCTCTGCAATAAGCTCTGCGGTTTCTCGAGCCCGACCCATGGGGGAAGTAACGATATAGACCCGCTCGGGGTTTGCACAAAAGGGAAGCTTCAATAACTGCCGGCCCCTCAGGCGAGCCTGTTCACGGCCTCGTTCAGTGAGGGGAAAATCGAGTAAACCTTGAAATACCCCATTGGCATTACCTTCGCTTTCACCATGACGAATAAAGACAAATTCCACGGGGTGCTTCAGTGGTTGAAAAAAAGCCCCATCAACCCTGGGGAATTGAGTATCCATTATTGCTCCGCCACCTGATAATAAATCTTTATATGTTCTTCCTTTGCCCGATGTTTCATTTTAAGCAGTAATGTTTGTTCTGATTCAGAATAGGCCCAACCAGAGGAGTCATAGCGTTCAAAGCGTGGATCTGTACGGAAATCAATGTTGTACAGCTGTATTTTTTTAAAGGGTTTTACCCCTTTTATCATCATATAATGGGTCTCTCCTTCGAGAAAGGGAACAGTAATATCGAGCACTGAGCCGTCAAAAGTTGCGGAAAGCTGCCCTGCAGCGGTCCATGCCCAAAGCCCTGGAAAACCTGGCAGATTGATATCTTCAATCCGAGGGTAATAAAGATCCCCTGTAATTTGAGCATAAAAACGGGCAGCACCAATTCGGCCTTCACCGGCGGGGATAAAGGCAGTCTTATCATTAGAAATCTCAGCATACTGAGGTAAGGAGCCATTAGGATCGGATAAACTTAACGCGGAAAGCTGTAAGGTTTTACCTAGTCCAATCCAATCTGACAAACCTGTAGAGGTACCATACAGGACTAATGCGTTCCCAAGTCGCATAGTAAATAGCAGATCCCCCTGACTAGCAGGAAAAGCTAAAACTTTCCCTTCGGTAGTTACTTTCAGAGTACCAGCAATGACGAAGAGTGCTTGTTCTTTGAGCCGTTCAAAGGGATTTTCCTCAGATCCTCGATATTGTTTCCAGAGAACAACATTTTCTATAACTCCAACCGAGGTTGTTGGTGTTAACGTACTGGGATCTATACCCTTTACCAAACTGACCAGTTCATCAACAAGCGCTTTAGAACCTCGAACCGAAAGAGTTCGGATAAGTTCTGGTTCTGCAAGAATTTCTGTTACTTTTTCATTGATCATACGAGAAAGACGCCCCAGGTACTCCCGATCAGCGGCAACAAACCCCCGAAGAGCTCCATCCAAACGACCAAAAAAGGCTGACGACCGATAGCTACGCTGACCACTTTCTAAAAAAGCTGCTGGTGTTGTACCAGTAGCACTCCGATAATTTCCTTTTCTCGCTGCAAAAGATACATAAGCAAGAACCACCTCTTCACTGGGATTCCCTGCCATACTACGTTCCCAATCACTTGCTGCTTGAGTAAGCCAACGGTTAATAACACCAGTATAGGCTTGAGTGTCGAGGGCACTGGCAAGAACAAACTCCCCAGGGCTAAAGCCCTTCTTTTCCGGTTCTTGCCCATAAGCAACGGTCGCCTGATTTCCCTTTAAATTGATATATTTATTCTGATAATCGATTATGGCTCCATTGAATGTATAATTTTTCTCTCCAACAGCGACAATATATCGATTTTTTTCATTAGAAAGTATGTGAGAAGATCTAAGAGGACGAAATGGAACATGTAATTCCTGGGTTGTAGCTGAGAGCTGAGCTTGAATAGTTAAAGTTTCAACCCCATTTGCAAAATAAGTTTTAAATGCTAGAAAGCTGCCATCGGTCAATTCAAGACGGATACCACTATCAGAAATAGTAAAAGCCCGACCAGCTAACGGACTTTTTAATCCATTCTTTCGAACAACAGTCAACCCCTCCTCTTCTGCAAGTCTGAATTCCATACCCCCAAAAAAAACAGAAAAGCGACCATCAATCCGTACCGGTTCATCCTTAGCTTGCTTTTTAATTTCATTGACATCCAGATAATTACTGGAAACAACCATCGAACCAAGATTCAACTGAAAGGCAGTCTTGCGCACATATTGAATGAGAACCAATCCAATGAATACTGCCAGGTACAGCCCCATAAGGCCTATTGTTCGTAGAACTACATGTCTTTTCATTGTTAATAGGATACCCCATCCTTTAGTTTAATTTCAACTTGCCGATTCTTATACCATCATATACTATACCCCCATGGTCAAGGATTATATGCTGAGAAAACGTTCACAACATGGCAAAAGATGGTTGGTTATTACGGTAATTTTTGGAATTTTTACTTCCTGTGCAACAAGCGTACCAAGGGCCTCACTTGAGCCTGAGAAGGGCCCAACAGTTACAGCCTCAATTCCTACGGCAAAGGCACCAGAAGAGAAGAACCCTACAGAAAAAGCACCTGTGGATAAGACCGAACAGATACTTACATCTATGCAAACTTTGATGCAACGAGGTGACTTTTCCAAAGCTCTTGAGTTATTCAATGGACTTCCCATAGATCTCATAGCAACCGCTGATATGCAGCGCATGAAGGCTACCATACTTGCTGCAGGGGGTAATTTACCCGAGGCGCGTACAACCCTGCAAAACTTACTAAGTACCGATGGAGAGAAGGAAGAGACCCTCTTTTTACTTGCTCATGTAGAAGGGTTGGCGGGCAACATAAAGGAACAAAAACAGATCCTGGAAAAAATAGTATCTATCAATCCCAAAAACACCCAAGCCCTAACAACCCTTGGCGATGTAGCCTATGCTGCAAAAACCTACAAATTAGCCGAAGCCTATTATAAAAAAGTCCTTTCCATCGACCCGAATCACAGTGAAGCCTTGATTGGTAAAGGGAAAGTAGACCGTTACAATAAAAACCCCAAATCTGCCGAAGAGGCCTTTAACAAGGTTATCAGCATGAATCCCGATTGGGCTCTCCCCCTGCAAGAACGGGCCCGGCTGTATCGGGAAAACAATTTCCTCAGGGAAGCCCTAGCAGATCTAGACAAAGCCAAAGAACTTGCACCGCGGGACTACTGGATTGCGCTAGACCGTGGAAATGTACTCCTCGATCTGGGGAAAAAGGAAGAAGCCCTTAAAGAGTACGAGCGGGCCATCAGCATCGATGGAGACTATTTCCTCGCCTATGTATATAGTGCTGGCATCAAGGATGAACTTGAGGATTATAAAGGTGCAGAACAGGCATACAAAAGACTTTCCGAGCTCAATCCGGACTACTACTTTGCCTTTGAAGCCCTGGGGGTACTCTACATGCGGGATAAACGCTGGGCCCAGGCTAAGGATGCTTTCATAGAAGCCTATAAACGGTCACCCAATCACAGCACCTATGCCCTCCTGGCGGCGATTGCCTGGTACCGAAGCGGGAAAGCTCAGAATGTAAAGGGATTCCTGGAAAAGGTCATCCCTCTGGTAGAGCCAAATAGCCTAGACTGGTACATGCTCAGGCTTTATTATGATTTTTCAGGGGACACGGATATTGCGACTAGGATCGGTAACGAGAAAAAACTTGATGTAAAGGCTCGAATGCTCTATTACTTAGCCCAATATTATGATCTTAAAGGAAATATCAACCTGGCGAATAAATACTTTATGCTTGTTCGGGATATGAATCGGAGAAACATGATTGAATGGCGTCTGAACCAATGGGAGATCGAGGCTCGAGGCTTACCAAACCTTTCATCTTAGGGTTATATTTTTAAATATGGGCAGTAGTTCCGCCTTTGAACAATTCAACTACATCCTTGCAACTCTACAGATAAAACAAGCCGATGACACAATACTTGTCCAGCCCCACGATTTTCCCGACCATGATGCGGTAGCTTCTGCCTTCGGTTTGGGGCAGCTTCTAGAACGGCTTGGCCTTACGGTACGGCTTGTCCATCGCGGTCCCATCCGCAGTCATTCCCTGAAAGCGATGATTCGGGATTTGCAGATCCCATTACAAAGGATTGATGAAATACTGCCCACCGATATCGTGAACCAGCCCTGTATCATTGTAGATGGAAGCCCCAACAATGCTAATGCCCATCCCCTCACTATGAATGTTATTGCAGTTATAGATCACCATGTGAATCCTGGTGCCCTGGACGTACCCTTCGTCGATATCCGTACGAGTTATGGTGCCTGTTCCAGCATTATTACCGATTACTGGCAAGAAGCTGAATTGATTCCTGACAGACGAACCGCTACCGCCCTGCTGATGGGAATTCAGATCGATACTGATTTTTTGTCCCGACGCGTCAGTCCTGCGGACCTCAATGCCCATCATCGGCTTTTTTTCCAGGCAGACTGGCAGTTTGGGACCCAAGTGGTAAAGGCGTCCCTTTCCATACAGGACCTGAAGGCCTTTCACTATGCCTCAGATCATTATTTCACCTCGGGGAATCTATTCTTTACCATGTTACCAACCGACTGCACCCAGGAACTTATTTCCATTTTAGCCGATTTCTTTCTCCGACTACGGGAAATTCTCGTTACAGTCATTGTCGAAGCTGGCGGGGATCGGTATCATGTGTCTGTCCGCAGCAGAGCTCCAGATATCTCTGCGGCCAGTGTCGTACGGCTCGCTTTGGCTGGTATCGGCGAAGGTGGCGGCCATGACCACATGGCAGGCGGTATAATCAATACATCTGTCCATATTGATGAACAGGCCCTGTTTCGTCGTTTTGTCAAAGCTATGGAAACAGCCCAGGAGAACCAATGAACGAAAAAACACAAACAAGACTCACCCTGCAGAACCGGGAAATTATCCTCGTTGGAACTGCCCATATATCCCGGGAGAGCATAGAAGAAGTACAGGAAGTTATCCGTAATGAGCACCCCGATATGGTCTGTGTGGAATTAGACGCCGGACGCCTTGCGTCTATGACTCAGCAGGATTCATGGGATAAACTTGACCTCGTAAAGGTTTTTAAAGAAGGGAAGGGATTCCTTCTTATGGCAAACCTCGTTCTCGCCAGCTTTCAGCGGCGGCTTGGCCTAAATATGGGGGTAAAACCTGGGGACGAAATGAAAGCTGCCATCGATACGGCTTCTGAACTGGGTATTCCCTTTAGTCTCTGCGACCGGGAAGTTCAGCTTACCTTAAAACGAGCCTGGGCAAGCTGTGGGTTTTGGAGTAAAAACAAACTCCTGGCAACCCTCATTTCCAGCGCCTTCACCACTGAAAAAATTGATGAACAACAAATCGAATCCATCAAAGAGAAAAACGAACTGGACAGTATGATGGGAGAGCTGGCCGAATATTTACCAGAAGTGAAGAGGACCTTAATTGATGAACGGGACCACTATTTGGCGGCTAAAATCTGGGCAAGTCAGGGCAGCCGTATCGTCGCCGTCATAGGAGCTGGTCACATGGGTGGCGTGGTAGCACACCTGGAAAAAATCTCCCGGGGCGAAGCCACAATAGACACCAGTAACCTGGAACAGCTTCCTCCCCCTTCCCTCTTTAGTAAACTTGCCCCCTGGATTATCCCAGCACTCATTATTACCCTTCTTATCGCAGGTTTTTTTAAAAGCGGCGGCGCGGTCAGCATCAACATGCTCCTGCAATGGATGCTGTGGAACGGGTCCTTGGCTGCCCTGGGTACTTTAGCAGCCTTGGGACACCCTCTTTCTATCCTGACCGCCTTTCTTGGGGCTCCTATTGCTACCCTCAACCCCTTTATCGGAGTAGGCCTCTTCGCCGGGATTGTAGAGGCCACCCTAAGAAGGCCTAGAGTTCAGGACATTGAGCATTTAGCAACAGATGTTACAAGTCTTAAGGGGCTTTTTCGTAATCGGGTAAGCCGGGCTTTGCTTGTTTTTTTCCTTTCATCCCTCGGTGGAGCCATAGGTAACTTTATCTCTATTCCCTTCCTGACAAATCTGATTATAAAATAAGAGACACAATATGAAGGCGCCTCTAAAAAATTCGGTCAAATTTTTAAAGGCGCCTAAGCTATAACAGGCTGCAAGCAACTGAAATTATTAAACGTTTTCCTACTGCAAGCCCCGGCGTTTAGCTTCTTTGTACAGGGCGGAGACAATCCCCTCAAGCTCTCCAGGTCCAACCAGATTCATAATCTGAGCTTGCAGAGGAAAATCCTTCCGGACCAAGCCCACATTCAAATTCCGAACCTTCACTGCTGGGCCAGCGGCAGTGAACACTTCTTCCATAAACCAGCCCCCCTCTGAACCGCCGATGGAACCATCAGAATCTAACAGATGCCAGCGGATTTCCGCCCGCCTTAACTCTGGATATTCCCTATATTCATAGCGCATATCGTATTCGGTCGGGTAGGTATAACCCAGGATATGTATTTCGTAACGCTGGCGCACCTCATACAGGCCCCCATCCTGCTTAAGCATGGTGATTTTAGCAAGCCGGGGCATATAAGCAACCTGGGAGGGAAAATCCAGGAACACCTCCGCAAAGGACTTCAGAGAAAGGGGTAACAGGGCCTGAATGTCCTGTTTTGTCCGTATCCAGGTAACCTTATCCTGTTTAGGAAGGGTATCCAGAGTAAAGACAAAGGTTTTTGCTTTTTCACTCAGAACCTTCCCAGGTAGAGGAAAGGCCCAGGGATCCTGCTGTAACAATGGATCTTCCAATAAAGGCGACATGGCATCAACATTGATCAAAAAGAACGTACTAAGTATTAGTAAGTTTACAAATTTCCCATTCATACCTATACAAACTACTACATCTCAAGAATCCAATGCAAGTTTAAATTGGCTTTTGCACCAATTTCTTATTTTAAGGCATAGGTTATATCAATCGTAAAGGAGATATCCTTATGCATTGTACATAAGGTTTCGGGAATGGGAAATATGCTTTTTATTAAAGCCAGGGCTGCATTATCCAGAATCACATTACCAGCACTTGTATCGATCCTCATTGCGATAAGATGACCAGTGGGATCTATAGTAAAGGAAATCCTGCTTGTGCCCTCAATACTTCGTTTTCGAGCAATCGGTGGATACACGAGATGTTGAGAAATCTGTCTATACAACCACGCCTTAATGCTTTCTTCTGTATTCCTCATGTCAGATGATAAATAATTTGAATTACTAATAGGTTCTAGTTCCGTTGATGAACGTATAGATGTATCCATAGGAATCCCTGATTCCCCTTGGATATCCTGGAGTCCATCCTTTTTATCTAATTCGGAAACCGAGATTTCAGCCTCTTTTTTGGTATTCTCCTGTACTAATTTATCAGGATCTACATAGGATTGTTGTTTTGGAACTTTTTTTTGTTCTTCCTTTCCAATATAAGAAGCTTCATAAAAACTTTCTATATAGAGAGGACCATATTGTTGTGTAGCGGTATTATTGGGATTATGTAACGTAACAACAAAGGAAATTCCAAACAATAGAGATATATCGAAAAGCAGGGATATAGCTATAGAAAGAGCCATACGATGAACTCCATTGCCCAAATCCATCACCATATCCCTTTATGCATATGGGTACCTCTCAATACTGAAGTGTTGAGAGGTACCCAAATAAAGTTCAATAACTAAAGGTTACCTGTAAATAAATCGTTCGTCCATCCGCAGGATAATAAGATCCCCAGAACACCAGGGGTGCATACGTTGTATCCAATAGATTTTTAACGTTTCCACTCACCACAAGCTTTTGCGCACCCTTCAACAGAGTCCAATCCAAGCTTGCATTATAAATTGTATAAGCTGATATCTTTTCCAGAACATTGGCATAATCACCACCCTGATAAGCCTCACTACGATATTCCACCGAGGGCTTAAAGGAAATTCCAAAGGGCGCCATAAAGGTAAGTTCCGCCTGTAGACGATGGGGACTGACCAAGGGTATTTTATTGTCTTTGTTAGTCCCTTCGGTAAAGAATGCCTGTACAAAGGAATAGCACAGATGTAAACTGAACCAGGATATAGGTTTTGCCTGAAGTGCAATATCCGAACCCCAATGACGGCTCGCGTCCATATTTTCATTTTGGTACGTCATGTTGTTGTAGGCAATCTCATCCTTCAGTTCCATCCAATAAAAGTTTCCATCAATTTGAACATCCGGATGTATTTGAACTGAAAGCCCCCCTTCCACCGTATAGCCTGTTTCAGGCTTTAGATCTTTAAGGAAAGTACCAAAGCCTGAATAAATTTGAGCTTGCTCATCTGTAAAGGGGTAACGGAACAGGGTCCCGTACTTTGCATAGAGTTTAATAAATTCTACTGGCCGGTACGTAAGGCCCGTATCATAGACAAAGGCTTGGTGTTGGACCGAATCATCCACACTGGCATCTTCGCTTTTCGCCTTAATAAGGGCCGTATCATATCTTACCCCCCCATTCCAGTTAAGGTTAGGTAAGAGGTCAAGCCGTAAGGTTGCATAGGGACCCACCGTAAATTGGGATACATCAAAAGCATTAGTCTTGGTTGTCCGTTGAACTTCCGAGAATTGCTCCACCGAGAGGAATGCAGTGGTCACATCCACCCCACCTACAAGGCGCAGGGGTAGGGTTCCCGCAAACAGCTGTATAACAACCTTAGGCCTAGCTTCAGCCGTTTGAACTACTCGATCGGTAAAACTTGTCCAGGAAGCCATATCAGCATTGATCTGTTTCCACGTATAGGCCAAGGGCAATTCGGTCTGTACCTGCTCCCAAGGGATCCAATCAAATTGGATAGAACTAGACACAGAGTATTCCCTGGCTTCATCGGCCCAATTTTTTGCTTGCCTGGGGTTTGCCTCATACTGGGCTTTGCTGAGTCCTCCAGGAAGCTGGTAGGACAGGTCCGCCAGGGTGAGCCGGGCAGAAATATTGGCCGTTTCGCTCACATAGTAGGTCCCCTGCAGGGCCAGATTGGTTACCTGATTCGCCTGTCGGTCCCGGTACCCCCGGGAACCGGAATGTTCCCCTGTAAAACCCAGGTTACCCCAGAGCGCAGGGGCCTGGTAGGACAAACGGACCGCATTTTCCTGACTAGTTCCAACAGTTACCTGACCAAGGGTCTGGGCAGTTTTAACCGACTTTTTAGTAATTATATTAATTACCCCGCCCACAGCATTGTTTCCATATTCTACAGAAGCAGGGCCATCGAGCACCTCAATCCGTTCAATATCTGAAAGAGCAATGGAATTCCAATTGATATTCTGCATATCAGGATTATTCAGTCTTCTCCCATCTACCAGAACTAACACTCGCCCAAAACCATTTTCCCCAAAGCCTCGCATAGTCACCATTTCAGAACCGGGGCCACTGAGGGCTGTATAGGTTGCAATAGATGGTACCGTTTTGAGTAATTCCACCAGATTTGCAGCACCCGATTCAGCAATATCCTGAGCAGATATTACGTGGACTTGAGCAGGAACAGTACGCTGTTCCTCTGAAACTCGGTTTGCGCTTACCACAAAAGACAGATCAGGGCTTTGAGCCTGAAGTTGACTTGCAGCACCTAAAACAAAAAGGGCTACCAAAAGATACATAGGGTCCTCCTCGGGACAGAAGTGGACCCTCGAGCATCCTGACAGGAATGATTGAGAATGCAGGAGACAGCCAGACTATCAGCTAGACTATACACCTTCACCCTTCCTCGAGGGTCTAGGTATCCTGATTGGAACCGTCTCCCGGCTTCCGGATCACGTTACTTCCAGTGTCTTCTCATGCCTGGATCAAAGCCCAAACATAATGACTGCCCCTCAAAAAAAGGGTACTGGGTTCATCCCCGGTTACGGTGGCGGGACCGCTGTGGACTTTCACCACATTCCGATATTCCATTCAGGTTTTCAGCACAAATCTATGAATAATATACTAAAATGTCAATCTATATCTCATTCATATACAATTTTAGGGGCCCGGCGGATAGTAATTTTCCAGGAAAGGCCCGTACCGATATTATAGGCCCGGGAAAAGGAGCCCTGATTAATTGCTACTGCCATATGTAGTAGAGAATTGACATATACCAGAGGTTCACCCACATTAACCTCTGCAAAAGATCGAGCATAGACCATGGTGTTTCGGTACACCTCCCGGGTATCATTCCGGATAGACACTTCTACCCTCCCCCCATAGGGGATGTGGAGGTCCTCAAACAGCTTGTAGGGTATATTTGACCAAAGACTACCAAAACGAACATCTAAGGCATCTATAGTGCCACTTACGATATCGCCATCTTTTTGAGCAGGCACCATAGGAAGTTGTACGAGACTTTCCAATGGAAGAGCCTCGCCAACGGCATCAAAGTCAAGGTCCCCAGCGGCAAGTCGTGCGCCTGTGTAAGCATATACATCCCGGCCATGGAACGTATAGGATAACTCAGAGCCTGCCAGACGATTTTTCGTTTCATCCAAGAGTCGTACCGCAACAATGCCATACAAGGCATGTACATGGGTTAATGAACCATTATCAGGGGTAACAACAAGATGGCCTGTTCTAGTTCGAACAACAACACTACGTCGACTGCTTCCCACCCCTGGATCCACTACCGATACGAACACGGTACCCTCAGGCCAATACCCAAGGGTTTGAACTAAACGATATGAGGCCTCCCATACATTATAGGGTGGAATGTCATGGGTAAGATCATAGATTTTCAAGTCTGGAGCAACCTTAAGGGCTACTCCATACATTGCCGAAACAGCTCCATCAGAAAGACCAAAATCACTTTGAAAAACTAAAGCGTGCTTCATGGATGAGCCCTCCGTTTAAGACGTTGTTCGAGGGAACGAACTGCTAAAGAAAGAGAAATGGTGATGACCAGATAAAAGAAGGCCACCACATTGTAGGTTTCAAAGAATTTAAAGGTTGATGCGGAATATACTTTCCCAAGCTGGGTAATATCCTGCACCCCCAGGGCGGATACCAATGACGAATCCTTCACGATAGCTACAAACTCATTAGCCAGGGCCGGAAGTACATTCCGGATAGCTTGGGGCAGAACTACCTTTCGCAGGGTCTGGCCGTGACTTAATCCCAAGGCATGGGCCGCTTCCACCTGTCCCCGGGGGACACTCTCAATGCCCGCCCGGAAGATTTCTGCAATAAAGGCCGCATAACCCAGCGTGAGCGCAAGCACCGCCCGGACCGTAAAGTTAAAGGACCGCACCTCTACCGGAGCAAGCCAGCCCAGATTGATGAAGGGCTTTACAAACCAGTTGAGAAAAGCGGCTAAGGCAGGGGCTCCCACGAAGGCGATATAATAAAGGATAACGAGCATAGGCAGGCCCCGCACCACCTCGATATAAAAGGTAGCCAGTTCCCGAAAAGGTTTAAAAGGGGAAGCCCGCAAGAGCCCCAGCACAAGGCCCAACAAGACCGATGTGCCATAGGCGATGAGGGATACCGTAATGGTGACCCCCAGGCCTTGAGCTACTGCAGAAAAGATAACCCGGCTTTCCGCAGAAATCGCGACAGAAACAATAATAGCTGCCGCCAATAAGGCAAGGAACGCCAGCCACCAGGGGAAATCCCGATTTTTCATAAGTTACCGGTTAGGGCTGATATTCAAAAAACCATTTTGTATTCAGCTTATCCAGGGTTCCATCGGCTTTCATGGATTCAATGGCCTTATTAAAGGGTTCCACCAGATCTGAACCTTTTTTAAAGATGAAACCGAATTCTTCGGTTCCCAGGGGTTCCCCAATAACCTTAAGCTTTCCAGGATGAGCACCCACATAGCCCTTGCTCGAAGCGGCATCCATCAGGACCGTATCCACGTCTCCGGCAAGCAGGGCCTGGACAGCCGCACCAAAGGTTTCAAAGAGCTTAATCCGGGGATTGGATTCATTGCCATCGAGCACATTGTACACAGCCACATAAAAGTTCGTGGTTCCTGCCTGGGAACCGATAAGCAGTTTAGGATTAGCGGCAAAGGATACTGCATCGGTGAAGCGATTTTCATCAGATCGGACGAGCATAAACTGCTGGCTGGTCATATAGGGTATCGAAAAATCAACCTGGCTCTTCCGTTCGTCAGTAATGGTGATACCATCCATCCCTACATCAAACTGACCATCCCGGACCGCCTGAATCATGGTGTCCCAGGAAGTAACCTTCCACTCCACCTTGGCATTGAGCCGGCGGGCGATTTCTTCGGTAGCATCATATTCCCACCCCATGGGTTTACCTGTTTTAGGATCCACAAAATTGAGTGGTGTATAGGCATTTTCCGTAACAGCCACAATGGTACGGCCTTTGAGATCAGGCAGACCAGCGCTCAGGGCACCCTGGGTAGGCGCAGCGGCAGCAGGTTCAGCTTTTTTTGTACAGGATGCAAAACCAAAAATTATGAGTAGCGTTATGAGAGCAATGGATATTTTAGTAAATAATTTGTTCATAGTTTTCCTCCCTGTCTTATTCTACTAGATAATCACGATAATAATCGATACCCTAGCGAAGCAACCTTTTCAGCAGGACAACATAATTAAAATTAGAACAATTCGATCCTCTAGCCCGTAATATTATGCTTTTGAAATAGTCTATAAATAAATCTGATGCAGGGTATAAGCCATACCATCGACGAAATGGATGTGACACCACTACTGAAAATTTACTCGAAAGACGGGGGATCGAGCCGCTTCCGTCCAGTTATGAGGCTCGAGGTATTCGCGGACAGATACATGATAAGGGTGTTTTCATTACGGATGATTGCAAAAGCATTCCGGGAAAATGTGATGTTCATGTGGCTTTCTGGTGGCCAAGGGTCATGTGAAGCTCTAGAACTACTACATCGATGGCACGAAGATAAGGTCAGGCGCGATCAAGTACAGCTTTGTGATGAACAATTGACCTTCACAGCCGAGGATATAGCGAAGTTAGTGGCGGTTCTGAACAAGCGTCTTGCAAAGCTGAGAACCCAGGGGTCCAGCGAAGATGCAAAAAGAAACCTGAACGGAAAAGTGGACGTACAACGAGAAGGATAACAGCTATTCCTGCCATACGACGCGATCTATCACCTGCAGAGCCCCCATAAAGTTTCAATGGTATGGTAGATCCTGATGATTGGATACAACATCAAGAGGACTTGTCAGCAGACCTAGCGATTGGGGGATCCCCCTTTGTCTCCAAAAACATTTTTTCACTCCTCAAACAAGCGGGGGGGGTATTTATGCTTCGCATTAAATTCTGTTTAACGAATATTTAAAGCCATCTCTTTTACCGAAGCAGAAACCTCTTCCACGGAAGCAGCTTGCGTTTGCGCCCCTTGGGAAACACGTAGATTTTTCAAACTTTCACGATCACACTCGGCAAAAACTGTACACATCTGTCATCTAGTAGTATATAATTAATAACAAGCTCCCCAAGCTCCTTGTAGACCTTTACTTCTCTTTCAATACTCTATCCTTGAGGGCGAAAAAACATTTTCATGACAAACCTCTCGATGTTTAAGATAATAATCCAAAGACCTATAAAAGCAAGAGACGAATATATGCCGTGAACTACCCCGTTTTAGGGAACCATAGGGTAAGTCCGCGTGTAAAGGCGCGGCCGCCGCAATTCACATTTTGGTCATTGATTCTAGTTCATTAATACCAATTAGAAAGTAGGGCCCTCTTTGCCAGTCGGGACCCCAGTATTTTGAGCACCGATCGGAATGAAACTTCAACCATTGAACCTGTAGCCGGTACCCCACAGCGTTTCTATCAGCTCGGGTGAGCCTGGATTTTTTTCGATCTTGTGGCGGATCTTCTGGATATGAACGGGAACCGTCGCGAGATCCCCAGAGTAGGAATCGCCCCAGACAGCTTCGAAAAGGCGTTCTTTTGTGAACACGATGTTTGGATTTGAGGCAAGAAATACAAGGAGGTCGTATTCTGTTGAGGTAAGTGAAACCTCGCGACCAGAAACGAGAACCTTATGCGACGCTGTGTCGATTTCGAGCCATTTCCGGATAATAACATTAGCGCTTCCACCTCCCTGGAGCCGGTCATAGCGCTCGATATGGGATTTGACTCGGGCGGCAAGTTCGGCGGGGCTGAAAGGTTTCGTGAGGTAGTCATCGGCACCGAACTCGAAGCCGCGGATTTTATCGATGTCCTCGCTTCGTGCCGAAACCACGAGAATCGGGATTTCGTATTTTTCGCGCACTGCCTTAATGATATCGTAACCGCCGGTTCCTGGTAGCATCAAGTCAACGATCAGAACGTCGTAGCGGCCGGTCAGCGCAGCTTTGAGCGCGGCGCTGCCATCCGTCTCGATGTCAGCCGAGTAGCCATTCAATTTCAAAAAATCACGCTCGAGCTCGGCAATGTTGAGGTCGTCCTCGACTATCAGAATGTTTTTCATGTGTTCTCTCCCCCTCCTGAAAGCGGTATAGTAATCGTAAACTCGAGCCCGCCTTCTGGCGCATTGACTACAGTGATAGTCCCTCCGTGGGCTTCGACTAGTTCCTTTGCGATTGCTAAGCCCAGTCCGGTACTTCCGAGATCTTTCGTGCGCTCTCCGTCCACGCGGTAAAACCGCTCGAACACGTGTACAAGCTTTTCCTCCGGCACGCCGGGGCCGTTGTCTCGAATTGTGAGAACAAATGAGCCGCCCAAAACGCATGCGGAGACATAAAGCATCAGCTTGTCTTTGCACCCATATTTCACAGCGTTGTCGACGATATTATTGAACACCTGAATGAACCGCTTGACATCAAGCTTCGCCGTCGCATTCTCAGGAATCCCATCATTATAATTAAAATCAGCACCGTGCCAATCGAATTCGATCTCAAACTCCTGCATAAGGTCGGCTATGAAAGGCTTGAGCATCGTTTCCTCGAAATGAAAATCGAGCTTATGCATGTCGAGTTTCGAAAAAAGGAAAAGATCATCAATCAAATGGTTCATGTAAGATGCGTTCGCCGCGATGACCTTCGTGTACTTTTCGATACGCACAGGATCGGTAAATCCGATTTGAGAGGATGCCTCAACGTATCCCAGAATGGCAGTAATTGGAGTCTTCAGGTCGTGCGATATGCTTGCAATGAGTTCTTTTCGGTTTTTTTCGTACTCTGCCTTCAGCGCCTCGCTTTCTGCGAGTGATTTCGCCATCATATTGAATGACTCGATGAGGCCCAGCAGCTCCGAATGTCCGGTCTGTTCAACACGAACGCCATAGTCGCCCTTCGCGATCGAACGTGACGCCTCTTCAAGTCTGGCGATCGGAGTCAGGATGCGCCGGTCGAAACGCACATATAGGGTAAATTCAGCGACTTGCGCCAGTACCAGCAAAAAAGCGATCAGCGAAAACAGTATTTTGATGGTAAACGAAAAGCCACCCATAAAAAAAGGTGGTATCAAAAGGAATACAAATGCAATGATGCCGCCGATCTTCCGGCGGTACCAGGCGATCCGGTATTTCCGGATGAGCGCGGAATCCGGAACGCGGGAGCAGCCAAACCTTTGGTGCGATCTAGGAATTTTCCCTTCCAACTTCAGTAGGTCGCGGAAATATTCGTCTTCTATCCGATGCTGGCGAAGGTGAAACTCGCGATGAATCTCGTCTTTCAACCGTTTGATTTCCGCTCGTTTCCCACGTATACGTTCTTTCGTTTCCGCATCGATCGTCCATCTCGCCGAAATCCTAGTGAAAAAATTCCCGTCCTTTTGGATTTTCATAGGTCCTCCGAATGACATTGTACGGAATCTTTTTAAAAAAAACATAAAAACGATTTTCTCACTTTTTTACACTTTTTTCCCAATCTTTTTATCCTTGCTTCGTATTGTAGAGGCGATATGGAGGTATCAATGCAACCAATCATAGAAGTCAAAAATTTTACCAAACGATACGGTAATTTCGTCGCGGTGAATGGCATATCATTCACCGTCGAAGAAGGCTCGATCTTCGCCTTTCTCGGCCCTAACGGTGCGGGAAAAAGCACAACAATCAACACGCTGTGCACAATTATCGAAAAAACCTCGGGGGATCTCATTCTGAACGGACACGAAGTATCAAAAGATCGGGACAAAGTCCGCGCGGATATCGGAATCGTATTCCAAACCCCGACACTCGACGAACGCCTCACAGTAGAGGAAAACCTCAGGTTCCACAGCATGTTCTATGGTGTCCCCAAGGTAGAAATGCGCGACCGCATCACTTCCGCGCTCAACCTTGTCGACCTTTCCGATTGGGCTCGCTCACCCGTCGGAGCGCTTTCCGGCGGTATGAAGCGCCGGGTCGAAATTGCCCGTGCACTTGTACACCTGCCAAAAGTTTTATTCCTTGACGAGCCGACCGCCGGACTCGACCCGCAATCGCGCACTGCTGTGTGGGAGTATATCATACGTCTCCAGAAAGAGCACGGTATCACCGTCTTCTTGACCACGCACTACATGGATGAGGCCGAGATCTGTTCGAAAGTCGCGATTATCGATCATGGCAAAATAGCGGCATTCGGGACACCGGCGGAACTCAAGGCTGAGTTTGCGCTGCCCACGATCAAAATACTAAGCGAGCGGCCTGATGCTATCGCGAGATTCATGCGTGAAAACGGTATCGCACACGAACTTTCGACCGAAGGCGTGACGGTGCATACCACAAATAACAGGATTGTTATCGAGGCACTCTACCGGTTCAAGGACGCGATCAGCGGTTTTGAGAAAACCCATGGTTCACTCAACGATGTTTTCCTCGCTGTAGCGGGAAAGGAGATCAGAAACTGATGAATGGAATAATTGCCATTGTGGAAAGAAACCTGCTTAATTTTTCACGGGACCGGACGAGACTTGTTTTCAGTCTCTTCATGTCGGTGTTCTTTCTTTTCATTTTTTCGTTTGTGATGAAGGGAGTTGGTGGTACGATCGAACAGCCGTTGAGCTACCTGATCGCGGGTGTCATCATCATGACAGTGTTCCAGCAGGCGCTCAACAACTCGACGGAAATTCTCACCGATCTTGCGAGCGGCTTCATGAAAGAAATCATCGTGTCGCCAGTGGCACGTTGGCAGCTCGCGATCGGCCAGGTGCTCTCGTCGGCTACGATCGCGGTAATCCAGGGAATCATTGTGATGGGGGTCAGTCTGTTCATGGGTCTCCAGATCGATGTGATCCGCGCACTCCTGATGATCGCGGTAATGGTAGTAGCCGGCCTTACGTTCGGTTCGCTCGGGCTCTTTCTCGCCACGATCTCGCGGAACTCGTCATCGTTCCAGATTGTCACCTCGATCATGATGATACCCCTTTCATTCCTCTCCGGTGCCTATATACCGACAGTCGAACTCCCGAAGTTTCTCAACGTAATCGTGTATGTAAACCCGCTGACATACCTCACGGCGATCTTCAGGAGCGTTACTCTTGGCACCAGCAGTCGTTTAGCTGTCGATCTCGTCCGGCAGGGAATCGCGTTCGACGTCGGCGGCTTTATCATCATGCCAGCGGCGAGTCTGGCTATTGTTATCGTTATCGGCCTTTTCTTTTTCGCGCTGTGCGTACAGATGTTCGAACGCGCTGACTTTTCGACGGTAAAGGTCATGAGTCGTCGTGGCGGTGGGCCCCACTGATCTGACAGGTCCAGCCCTGGCAGAGGTATCATACGGTGTGGCAAAAATTTCGGCGACTACGGCTGTTCGGCCATCACACCGGTCATAGTGCTTATATAAGCCCCTGCCGGGCTCATACACGGCCATATTTTTCACAACATAGACCATCGGAGAGTGGTAACGATGAATCGAAGACACCCCTCTATATAATTGGCAAAGCCAAGATGGTCTCGAGGTAGATTGTATCATCGGAAACGAACTATCGATGAAAGTAAAAACCTCAAACAACATTCAGAAAGATGATCTACAGAGGCTCAGAACCCTGATTATCCTATACATGAAAAAAGAGCACCGAATCAGTAACGACAACATCCTTATCCAGAACTGGGAAGACATTCTTAAGGATCTAAGGGGCTTCAGTAAGTTAATAACTAATAGCCTGAGATGTTCTGGACTACCAGACCAAGCACATCATCCAAGCGGTATTATAATGATGGCTGCTGCTTGTCAATCTACAACGAGCATAACGACCCAAGCAGGGAAAATCCCAAAAAACACTCACTAAAAATGAATAAGGTGATCCGGTAACAACTGGTCCTTGAATTACCCCCCCCCCATTTTTCTTTTGATAATAAGACAAAAGAAAAAATGTTTTTTGTTCCGAATTTTTCTTTAAAAGGGAAACAAACGCTTACCGGTCCTTGGGGTCGTACCGTATGAAGAATACCCTTACAGCAAGATGTAAATATGGTAACTCCTTTCCTTTACGTCCCTTTACAAAGCATTAATTTCTATCTTGTCGCAAAAGGTAAGGATAATCATCCTTGGGTAACATTATGAATTCCCATGAAACCACCGATCCCGATACGGGGACTATGTGCATCCATCATTATAACGTAGTTACCGCTGAAAATGATATGAAACCCCAATACCTCAGTCCTTCGAAAGGGGCATACAACTATGCAAATGCTGATAAGCTAGTCCAGTGGGCCCTGGCACAAGGAAAACAAGTTCATGGAAACATACTTACAAAATATAGCAGGCCACCATTGTGGTAAGATGAATTGCTGGGATGTGGTAAAAGAAACCAATAAGACGATACCAGATCCCGACGGGGCTGTCTCGGTTGTACTTCCGAGACAGCCCCATTTAGTTACCAGCGGCCGTAGTTACCGCCATTGTCGCGATCCCGACGGGGTTTATCCATCGCTTCATTAACCTTGAGGCGGCGGCCGTCAAATTCAAAACCGTTGGTTGCTGCAATTGCAGCCTGAGCTTCTGCATCGGTGCTCATTTCCACAAAGCCAAAGCCCTTGGAATAGCCTGTATCACGGTCGGTGATGATTTTTACCGATTCAACGTTTCCATAGGAAGCGAAGAGATTGCGGAGGCTGTCTTCGAAGGTGTTGTAAGAGAGATTGCCGACATAAAGTTTTTTAGCCATATTTGGCCTACCTTTGCCCGAATGACTCGGGGCTTTCAAAATCCGCCTATCCAGGATAAGCGCTTTTCCCGGTTAATTTCTGTGCACCTATGCTACAGAAGTCCAGGGCAGAGCAAAGAGACGGACTGAACGGACAGCACTTTTCACGATAACTTTAATTTCCAAGTCGGTTTTCTTGAAGATCGGCCAGGGAAAGGCAGGCATCAAAAACTTCGAAAGGAGCGTAACAGTAGAAAATGTAGCAGTAGCGTTTTGAGTTTCTCTCACTCTTCTTGTAAGCTACTCTATTTACAGGATAAGGTCAATAGCTGCCAGGGGATTACCTAAAAAAAAGGCTATTGGACAGACAAATTCCAATAGCCCATAAAGTAATAGGGACCACTAAAAACTGAAGTTTTTAGTGGCATCCTTATATTACACCTCACCTTTCAGCTTAAAGCTCGCAATTCCCTGATAAATAGATTCTATGGCCCGCTGATTTTCTTCGCTGAGCTCATGTACATGGGTGGTTGTTGCAACAATCTCATCTAGTGCTTTCGATGCTTCCGCAACAGCATTTCGTATCTCCTCAGTTACCTGCAACAAATTCCCCATCTCGCCCTTAATCTGTTTACTGCCACTTTCCGTTTCTCCGGCAAAATCCTGTACCTTGCTGGTTATCGTAGTAATTTCATTCAGGGCAGCACCAACCTCCTTAGAGGCAGCTTGCTGTTCAAGCATTGCAAAACGCATCTGTTCCCTGCTGGAATTGACTTCCTGAATTCCCGTATTGATAGCAATAAAACTTTCGCTCACCCTTTGGGAACTTTCCACCACCTTGTTAATCACTTCCTGAATCGATTTCAGATTCGAAGCAATGCTTTTTGAATGACTTGCCGCATTTTCTGCCAGTTTTCTGATTTCATCGGCCACCACTGCAAAGCCCCGACCATGCTCTCCCGCATGGGCAGCCTCAATAGCCGCATTCATCGCCAACAGGTTTGTACGGGCGGCAATACCGGAAATCAGGCTGTTAGCTTCCTGCAAGGCCCTGGACTGTTCTGTAATCTGACCAATCTGATCGATGAGAGGTTCTAGAGTACTCTTACCTGCCTCACTGGCCTTAACAAGACCTTCAATTTTAGAGTTGCCCGCTTCAAGGGATTCCTGCATTCGCTTAATCGACTCCAGCATCTGACGGATCGATGCGGTCGATTCGGTGACCGCTGCAGACTGGGTCTCGATTTGCCCTTTAAGCTCTGAAATATTAGAAAGGAATTGTTCTATGGTAGCAGCACTCTCGGTTACACTGGCAGACTGGTGCAATACATTTTGATGAATCGTCTTAAGGGTTGCCCCGATTTCTTCCGTAGCGGTAGCACTTTGCTCCATTTCCGAAGATAATCGTTCACCAAGTTTCCTTAAAGCTACCGTTTCTTCACGGATACTTCGAATAATTGAGCTAAGTTGGGTGGTAAAACTGTTAAAATATTGGGACATTTTCCCAAGCTCAGAGGAATCCTTCACTTCAATTTCCTGGGATAGATCTCCTTCCCCCCGGGCAATAGAATCAAAGGTATGCATCACCTGAACTATTGGCTTTCGAATCGAACGGGCAAACACAATCCCAATGGTCACCATACCGATTATAAGGATCAGAACCATTGCCATGGTTGCTATAAAACCAGCGGTATATTGTTTTTCAGTTTTGACAGAACGGTCAATAATGCTGGCCAGTTCGCTTTTTACTACTTCGTTAATACTCGTTACCAGACCTGTACCCTGTTTCCACAGTTCTTCATAGGAAATGTTATAACCGGACAACCAGGTACCGGACATACTCTTATAAAAAACGTCAAACATTGCATCCTGTATTAAGTTATAGGCATCGCTGGAAAGAATTCCATTTATCGCATCCCTAGTTCCGCTACTATAAATAAGCGCAGGACTTTTTAGATTTATCTCAAAGGCTTCAAATTTTTCGATAAGGTCAAGCAGTCGGTTTTTATCGGCTATTCTCTGATTGCCTGCTAGAATACTGCCCAATTCGCCCCGGGTTGCGGCTAATGATTCCTGTGCTTGCATTAAAATTCCCATGGAGGACATTATTTTACCGATTCCCCCAATGGTAGGTTGATTGACTGCCTTATTAGAAATGGACAATAGACTTTGAATGATCGCGGTGTATTCATCAAACACATCATAGAAAGACTTATATATTTTACCATCTACCATAGCCCTGACGGTTTGTAGTTTTTGTCGTATCTCATCCTTCTCATTTTTTATATAAGAAGCCTTTGCCACATCCTTAAGCCACCGTTCAAGCTCGGCATCCACTTGAGTCCGTTCAGTCTGTATACTATCCATTTCTTTACCTGAACTGGCATAGATGCTGGAGAGGCCCCGTTCTCGTTGCAAAGCCGTAACCAGATCTCCGGTTAACCCCATAATTTTGATATTCTTTTGCTGACTTTTATACAGCAGATAATCAGTGGAATTCTTATGAAAGTTCATCCCTTCCCGTATAAGAAAAAAACCAAGGGGGATGAGAAACAGCATTAACAGCCGGCTTCGAATTGACAAGCTCATAAGGAACCTCCCTCTTCATTATAACTAAGCAAGACTCTTTTTCAAGATAATTGCTCTAGCATAAAACCACTTCGCAAATACTATTAGATTTACACCGATGTTCCAATATATTATAGTTTGCTAAAGAGGTTATCCTTGTGCTATGAAATCGATTAGAAAATACTTCCAACGCCAATTACTGTTCGCAATTATGCTAGGGGTTGTTATTTATTCTCTGCTTCTGGGAGCATATCTGCTCTTACAGGATTACAGTACATTATTAATGAATTCGCGAATTATATTTGGCGGTTTAAATACTATTTATACTTCAGGAACTCTGGATGACGCAATCATTGAATTAATTACAAAGTATATACCAGAAAACAAGTTTGCAGAACTCAAGGCTCAGCAAAACCGTACCGGTCTCGAAGCTGAGGGGAGAAGAGTCTCTGCACTTCTACAGGAAATGAGGAATCAACATTTACAACGAGTTGTCATTCTGATTGAATTTGAGAACCTCTTTATTTTCATTCTTTTATTCATCATCGTATTTCTTTTTAGCAATACCTATAGGTTTGTAAAAAAATCCCTTGTATTCACACAAAATACACTATTGTATTTTAATCAAGCCCTTTTCAATCGACACACCCTAAAGGAAATACGAAATGATAGTATCCCTTACCAAGAAATGCAAGAATTTGGCAATTTCTTTACTAATACCATGGATATGATAGAGATTATCCAAGAATTACAATCCATGGATTTAAGTTTTTCGATCGAAGCTTTTATCGACCGGTTTGGCAGTGTATTTTGTTCAGATAAATATCAGAATCTCATTCCCTGTGACCGCTTTTCTCTTGCCTTGTATAACAACAATCAAAACACCCTGGTGGCCTTTCATGCCACTGTCCGAGGGAATAGACCGGTATTTCTTAACAAAGGATTTACCCAAAGTTTGCATGACACCTCCCTTAAGACCATAGTGGACCGCAGATTGCCTTATAGAATCATCAATAATCTGCAGGAGAAAAACAGTCTTTCTGCCCAGCTCTTACTAAAAGAGGGTATTTCTTCAAATCTTACAATTCCCATTATTGTAAACCAGCGACTGCTCGGATTTATCTTTTTTGCCCACAGCCAACCTAACATGTATACCGATGATATGGGAAATGTAGCCCTTTTAGTAGCCAGTATCCTTAACAGCAGGATTTTTTATTCTTACGCTCTGCAAACTTCTCTAGCCTTATTTGGTGATGGAATCGTTAATATTGTAGAATTTAAAGATGATGAAACCGCAGATCATACCCGCCGGGTTTCTTTGTACGCATCACTCATTGCAGAGGTACTCCAGGGACAGGGGAAAATCACTCCTCAGAAAACAGAGGAAATTCGTTTCTTTGCACCACTCCATGATTTAGGCAAAATTGCAATCCCCGATTCTATTCTCTTAAAACCAGGTAAACTGACCGATGAAGAATGGGCTATTATGAAACAACATCCTGTTATTGGAGGAAAACTGCTTAAAAATGCCAATGATCAATTTATTAATCAGCTTGGGTTTGGCATGCTTCATACCGCCTACAACATTGTTATGGACCACCATGAATGGTGGAACGGTACAGGGTATCCCCAGGGGAAACAGGGAATGGACATTTCCCTGGAAGGCCAGATTGTTGCCATAGCCGATGTATTCGATGCCCTTACCACCAAGCGACCTTACAAAGAAGCCTTTCCTATCGATCAGGCATTACATATGCTACAATTGCAGGCTGGCACCCATTTTAATCCCGAATTGATTGACATTTTTATAGAAAAACGGCCACATATTGTTCAAATTTATCAGAACTATTATGTATTGGGATAATCTATATACATCTTGCACCCTTTGCCCCCGCAACTGCGGTGTAGACCGACTGGCGGGCCAGCGGGGCTTTTGCGGGGAAACCGCAGACCTCAGAATTGCAGTAGCTAACATACACCGGGGAGAAGAACCACCCCTTACCGGCCTCGGTGGTTCGGGAACTATTTTTATAACCGGCTGTACCCTAGGCTGCGCATTCTGTCAGAACTGGCAAGTGTCTCACAGTGGCATGGGTCGGGTAGTGAAAACCGATGAATTCGCCGCTATCTGCCTCGCTCTGCAAAGGGCAGGAGCGGAGAACATCAATATCGTAACCGGAAGCCATGCCATCCCCGCAATCATCACAGGCATTACACAGGCACGGAAAGAAGGGTTACAAATCCCGATCCTTTGGAATTCCTCAAGCTATGAATCAGCTCAGGTACTGCTGAACGCAGAACCTTATATTGATGTATTCCTCCCGGACCTGAAAACACTCGACAACACATTTGCGGGCCGCTACTTTAATGCTGCCGATTATCCGGAGGCAGCTACAAAGGCTATTCTTGCCATGATTTCTATGAAAGAGTTACGGTATGGCCCCTGTCGTAAAGCCCTTGAGGCTGCACATACAGGGGCACCGGTCGCAGCGGATTGGCCCCTTATTCTGGAATCCGGTGTGGTGATTCGGCACCTGGTTCTACCAGATCGACTCGAAGATACCCGAGCAGTTCTGCAATGGTTTGCCGAACACGCACAAGGGAAAGCGCTAATTTCTGTAATGACCCAGTATACTCCGGTGAAAAGCCCCAAAAATCGATTTGCCAAGGAACTACCTGACCGGTATGTTGGAGAACGTGAATTCGAGATAATCCAAAGATGGTTCGAGGAATTCGATATAGAAGACGGGTTTTATCAGGAGCTAGTCCCAGATGATGCTTGGCTTCCTGATTTTATGAAAACAAACCCCTTTTCATCAGAGCTTTCGGTCCCGATCTGGCACTGGGAACATGGGTTTATACCAAATGACACACCACCTCTTTCCGGATAACCTGGCATGCCCTAGCATATTATATTATTAAAACAAAATTCGTTATAATTTTATTTACAAAACCGGTTTAACAGTCATATACTCATGGTATAGTGTCGAATATAATGTTCATGGTACTCACAATGTGGAGGGGTTATGCATCTTTCGAATCAGACTAAACGGCTTACCGGTGTTGCAGTACCGTTAGGGGCTTTGAAAACCCAGCACAGTATTGGGGTTGGAGAGTTTCCGGACCTGGTAGAACTTGCTCATCTTTGTAAATCCTGTGGCATTGGACTGATTCAACTGTTGCCAGTAAACGATTCAGGCTTTCAAAGTTCTCCCTATAGTGCACTGACAGCCTTTGCACTGCATCCTCTATATCTCCGTATCAGCGATATGGAAGAAGCCTCGGGCTTTGAAAAAAAACTACAAGAACTCAAAGCTCGCTTCGAAAACCTTCCCCGTTTCGCTTACGGCCCCCTCCAGGATGCTAAATTGGCACTACTGCGGGAAATCTTCCAGAAAAACAAGAAAAAAATCTTCGCGAATGCCGAACCAGGCAAAAAACTACATACCTGGATACAGCAAAACCCCTGGATTATCGATTACGCGGTGTACCGGCGCCTTAAAGATGTGCACCATGGGGCGCACTGGAATGCATGGAATTACTATAAAGAAGTGAAGGATAAACTCATCCAGGAGTTATGGGACAACTCTGAGTATAAAGAAGAACACCTTTTTTGGGTTTGGATACAGGCAGCCCTGGACCATCAATTTACCAAGGCGGCTCAAACGATCCGGGACATGGGTATTATTCTAAAAGGAGATATTCCCATATTGATGAATGAAGACTCGGCCGATGTCTGGGCCCATAGTGAATTATTCTATCGGGACCTTTCCGCAGGGGCACCACCAGAACCCCTTAATCCTCTGGGACAAAACTGGCAATTTCCCATCTATAATTGGGACGCCCTCGAGAAATCGGGCTTTGCTTGGTGGATACATAGACTCCGCCTCGCCTCCCGTTATTACAGTGCCTTCAGAATTGACCATGTACTAGGATTTTTCCGAATCTGGGCTACATCCCGTAAAAATATGTCCGCAGCTCTGGGACACTTTGTCCCATCGGTACCAATTACCACTGAAGAACTCTCTAACCTTGGATTCGATGACAGCCGTATCAGATGGCTCGTCCAACCACACATTCCTACTCATGAATTATTCGAAGCCATGCAGGGAGACCCGACTACCGAGGCTGCGGTACGAAAAGCCTGTGCCAAAGCACTGACCCGGATAGGCAATGAAGAACTCTGGCTTTTTAACAATGCTATATCAGGAGAAATCGATATACAGGCTCTGGATATCCATCATTCACTAAAAGAATATCTTTTAAGAGCCTGGAGAAATCGGGTTCTCATTCCACAAGAGGATAAAACCTACTATCCAAGCTGGACTTACTGGGATACCCGTGCCTTTCCAACCCTTTCAGAATCGGAACGACGGAATCTTGAAAGCCTCATTCAGCAAAAACGGCTTGAATCAGAACAGCTTTGGGAAGACCAGGGCAGGAAGCTCCTCTCCACCTTTCTGCATGCTACCGATATGATACCTTGTGCAGAAGATTTAGGTACAATTCCGGAGTGCGTTCCTAGGGTACTGCAGGAGTTAGGCATATTGAGCTTAAAAATTGTGCGATGGACCCGCCGTTGGGGTGAATGGGGAGAGCCCTATATTCCTTTTACCGAATATCCTGAATTATCTGTCTGCACACCCGCAGTACATGATACTTCAACGGTTCGGCAATGGTGGGAAACCGAAGCTGACCGTGAACAGTTCCGTCAGTTCATCAATGTACCCTACATAAATGACCGCTATACCCCAGAAACCGCTGAACTTCTGTTCAGCCACATCATGCAAACTAGATCTCGATTCTGCATTTTTCAGATTCAGGACCTGTTGCACCTTTCACTTCAATGGTATGCCGAGGATCCTGAGGATGAACGGATCAATGTCCCGGGTAGTGTAAATGACTTTAACTGGACCTATCGCCTGCCCAGCACATTAGAAACCATTCAAAAAGATGAGACGTTTATTGCAGCCTGTAAAAGGCTTACTTCAAATCGAAGGTGATGGTAAAAGGAACACAATTATGACCGAACTTACAATTACATTACAAGCATTTAACAAATTCGCTCGCCTGCCCGCTCTCAAGGAAACAGATACAGTATCAGAAGCTTTTTATGCTGATACCTTTTACGCATTACGGGAATTCCATGTTGCCAGGGAAGTGCGGGATGCTTATGGACTGGATTCGACCCTGTTTGCAATTCGAGGTAATGTGATCTTTGCAGATTTTCGCAGTGTACGGGAATTTGCCCAGAAAATAAACAGTAAAATTAATCCAGAAATCAGCCCTGAACGGTATATAAAAGCGGGAAAACTCAATGCCATGGGACTTATTGATGAAATTCTCCATTATGTTACCGCCCTATACCGGGAACAGGCATGTCCCACAGTTCTGCAAACAACCATGGATGCCCTCGAGCAACAGCTTGGGGAACAAGCAGTCAATAAGCTGCTCACAAGCTTTGTCGAACTCTTCCCACCTCAATCGGTATACGAAAAGAAACGGACCGTAGCGGAATATCTGAAGGAAAGCGATGAGGGAACACCGAACCGGCTTCTCGTACTGGAAGAGTTAATGCTACTTCGGTTAGCTAACGAAAACCCTGCCTTTGAACCCTTTGCATTCATGTTTTCAGATGAAACACTCGCCGCAACTACTGAATACAGCAAGGCAGTGGAGATTCTGAAGGGGCATCTGGCCACCCTACCACACTTCGGACCCGATAACCAAAATTTGTGGGACCTTCTGCGCAGTCCTGCCGTAGCGGAACCCTATTCATTGTATGGACAACTGGAATACATCAGAAAAAAATGGGGACTTTTAATTGGTAAATACCTTATACGACTTCTTACCAGCCTCGATGTTATTAAAGAGGAAGAAAAACCAAGTTTTTCCGGTCCCGGCCCAACCAGAGCATATATTTATAATGAACTGGAACACGAATATGAACGATTTTCCGAGGACCGAGAATGGATGCCCCGGACGGTCCTCATGGCAAAAAGCACCCTCGTATGGCTCTACCAGCTTTCCCAAAAATATAACCGACCCATCCACCGGCTCGATCAGATTCCCGATGAAGAACTGGATGAACTGGCCCGCCGGGGTTTTACAGGGCTGTGGCTCATTGGACTCTGGGAACGGAGTCAGGCTAGCCGGGAAATTAAGCGCCGCTGTGGCAACCCTGAAGCAGCCGCCAGCGCTTACAGCCTCTACGATTATGACATAGCCGCTGAGCTCGGCGGCTGGGAAGCTCTGGAGAACCTTCGGCACCGCTGTTCCTGGCGGGGCATACGTCTCGGGTCCGACATGGTTCCCAACCACACCGGTATCGATTCCCGCTGGATAATGGAACACCCGGACCGATTCCTCCAGCTGCAGCATTCGCCCTTCCCCAGCTATACCTTTAATGGAGAAAATCTTTCCAATCGTGAAGGTATTGGTATTTATTTAGAGGACCACTATTACAGCCGTTCCGATGCAGCGGTTGTATTTAAACGGGTCGATTTCCGTACCGGTGACACCCGCTACATCTACCATGGCAATGATGGAACTTCCATGCCTTGGAACGATACGGCCCAGATCGATTTTCTCAATCCTGAGGCCCGGGAGGCGGTTATCCAGACCATTATTGGTGTCTGCAAGCAATTTCCCATAGTACGTTTCGATGCTGCCATGACATTAGCAAAAAAGCATATTCAACGGCTCTGGTATCCCGAACCAGGCACCGGTGGAGATATTGCAAGCCGGGCTGAATATGGACTTACCAAAGAAGAATTCGACAAGCGAATTCCCAACGAGTTCTGGCGGGAAGTGGTCGACCGCTGTGCGGTTGAGGCACCAGACACCCTGCTGCTGGCTGAGGCGTTTTGGATGATGGAAGGCTATTTTGTCCGTACCCTCGGCATGCACCGGGTATACAACTCTGCTTTTATGAACATGTTAAAAATGGAAGAGAACGCAAAATACCGGGCGACCATTAAAAACACCCTGGAATTCGATCCCCAAATTTTGCAACGCTTCGTCAACTTTATGAATAACCCCGATGAGGAAACCGCCGCCATTCAGTTTGGGCGGGGAGACAAATATTTCGGGGTCTGCACCCTCATGGCGACCATGCCGGGACTTCCTATGTTCGGCCATGGACAAATCGAAGGCTTCGAAGAAAAGTACGGTATGGAATACCGTAGATCCTACCGAAACGAAGCCCCGGATCAGGAACTCATTGCCCGGCATGAACGGGAAATATTCCCTCTCCTTAAAAAACGTCGACTCTTTGCTGACAGTGAAAACTTTGCCCTCTACGACCTGTACACTCCCGATGGCTCTGTTAATGAAAATGTTTTTGCCTATTCCAACCGTCTCGGAGAAGAACGAGCCCTGGTATTCTACAACAACAACTTTCATCGGGCCTCGGGGTGGATTCGAAATTCGGTTCCCAGCAGCCAGAAAGGACCTGGGGGAGCTAAGATGAGCCAGCAAAAAAACCTAGCCCAAGCACTCGGGCTAAGCAACAATCCCAATAACTTTACCCTCCTTAGAGAACAACGTTCAGACCGTTGGTTCATTCGCTCTAGCAGGGAATTAAATGAAAAGGGGCTTTTCATAGCCCTCGATGGCTACCAGTCTCAGGTGTTTTTGGATATTCATGAAATCAATGACAATGCCTTGGGACATTGGCAACGGTTACATGATGAACTGGCAGGACGGGGTGTTCCGGACCTGCATGCAGCTTTTCAGGATCTCTTCCTCAGAGACCTCTATAGCGCATTTAAAGAATTAGTCAAACCTTCATATTTTAACGGCTTCTATCAATTCTTTACACAGGAACAAAAGGGACTTAAGGCTACACCCTTTATCGAAATACTGAGAGATCCTATCCTCCGCTATATCCGTATCGCTCGAGAATATTTAGACGGTGCTTCTGGACGCTATGAATCCTTTGAACGGAAGCAAGAATACAATATTATAGAAGCAGAGCAGATCTGGGATACCTTTGCTCAATCCATGCAACGATTCATTAAGCTGGGAGAATATGTCGAAAAACCGCCAGCCAGTCTACAAGCTAATGGCAAAACCCTCATCCACACTATGTATACAAAGTTACATGAAAATCCCCGCATTTCAGCATATATTGCTGGATACCTAGTACTCGCCCTGCATCGGGGCATTATAGGTTTGGAAGCCACCGGTGAAGATGCCCGCAGGCTTGTCGACCACTGGTGTCTGGACCGGAAACTTCGTGAAAGTTATCAGGAAGCAGGGTTTCCGGCAGACGAAAGTTACCATGTTGTAGAACTGCTGAAACTGATTCTGAGCAGAACCATGAGCGAAGACCCAGATTTGTTTGCGGGTCCCTCTATAAGTCTTTCTATTGCTTCACATCTATTTACTAGAGAAGACTTTAAATCCTTCTTGAATGTCAATCTCTTTAATGATGTGCTCTGGTTCACCAAGGAACGACTGGAGCAGGTTCTGTTCTTTACAGGGATTATCGCTGCCATAGAATCTGATGAAGCAGCTTTACCCCCTCAAAAACAGACAGTTCAAACACGCCCCCAAAGGGGATCGGTCGTTTTGGTACCCCATCCTTCGAAGCTCAACACAGGCCAGTGGACCAAACGGCTCGAAATGATTGCCCAGATCAAGCAGGAATTGAGTAAAGCTATGGAGAACTCAGAATACAAGGTTGAGGAATTACTTAAAGCCCTGCGCCCTAAAACCATGGTTGTAAAACCGACGTCTGGGACCAATACACGTAGTAGTACGACACAAAAATCCAAAAAGGAATAGTAATGAAAAGCCCCTTCCGCGAATTGCTGGAAGCGGGATGGACTGTTGAATTGATTGGGTTCAGTGCCCTGGACCGGTATTTATCCATACATCCAGGGCATGTTACCTTTATTCAAACAAACGCAGATCTTCCAGAGCTCAGCAAGTTATTCGATGACCTTCAGTTCCCTGGCGTAACAGTAGCAGATGCAGCAATATATCGGGAAGAAGGACGCTTTTATTTTTATTGCACCGACGAACGAAGCTCTTCGGTATTTTGCCATCCACTCCTCAAACTGAGATTTCATGTAAATCGGAAGGTTTATATTGATGAAACTTCTTGTTATCCGGTTTATGCAGAAATGGCACGAAAAGTACGCAGGACCGAAACTGCTATAGCCAGAATCCTTCCTTGGGTAAACCTGGTGGAAGTATATGAAACCGTACAACTCATTCTAGAAACAGCGGTCATTCTGGCCCGATATATACCGGAAGAAACAATCTATCATCAAAATGATCCTGTACAGGAACTGCTCAAGGTGATTACTCAGCCTACAGAACCGATAGATGTACCTGCGGAACTGCAACGGACCTACCTGGAATTGCTGTTAACATCCCATCGACCAGACTTAGGATTTATACTCCTCTTACAAAGCGGCATCGTTTCACAACTTTGGCCTGAACTAGCTATGATGAATACGGTGGACCATTCAAAGGAGTTTCATCCCGAGGGAAATGTCTGGAACCATACGATGGAAACCTTTCGGCATCGAAAAAAACCTGATCTCCTTCTTTCCCTAGGGCTCCTGCTCCATGACTCAGGTAAAAGCCTTGCATCCAGTTCCGGTAACCGCCGTTTCGATAAACACGCAGAGCTCGGCTCAGAAGTGACCCGCCATTTCATGCAGCGGCTTGGCTTCTCATCAGAAATGATTTCCAAGGTACAATACCTCGTGCGGAACCATATGATGCCCGCCGCCCTGCCTCGGCTTCCCCTCCAGCGAACCCAGGAAACCCTTGAATCACCTCTTTTCCCGATACTTCTGGAGTTATACCGTTGCGATGAGGCTTCATCCTTTAAAGGTTTAGACAATTATTATGAGAGTGCTGCGGCTTATCAGAATTACCTTCGAAATGTAAAAAACCCCTATCGAAGTGCAGATGGAAAAAAGTTAGATAAAAAGCGGCGCTGATCTGGCCGCGGTTACAAAGCTCCTGCAATTGCCGATTCAAGAGCATCGAGACGGGCCGGAATAACCGCAACAGGGGCTACTTCTTTTTGAAGGTTTTCCAGTACTTCTGAGGTTATCGGCGCTTTGCCGGTTACCCTGGCAACAAGATCAGCATATTTTGCAGGGTGCCCCGTTGAAAGGACTACCACATGGCCATCCTCAATATCACCGGCAAGAAGCCGTTCCGCCGCAGCAAAACCCACCGCCCCATGGGGGTCTAGGTGGAGACCATACCGTTTCCAAGCCCGTTCCATCGCCGCCAGGGTGGCCTCATCATCAACTCGTTCGGAATAGACCATATGTTTCATTACCGCCGGAGCCTCATTATAAAAGGCAGCAAGCCGCTCATAGTTAGAGGGATTCCCCACATCCATCGACCTGGATAACGTACGTACCGGTATATGAGGAACAAAGGATTGTCCCCGGAAGAAATCACCAAAGGTATCGTTGGCGTTCATCGCAGCAATAAATCCGTTCACTGGAAGCCCGAATTTCCAAGCATAGAGCCCTGCGATGAGGTTCCCAAAATTACCTGAAGGCACACTGAATAATAGATCACCATGCAGTTCCTTTTTAATTTTGATGAACGCATAGAGGAAATAAAAAGCTTGGGGTAACAGGCGCCCCACATTAATGGTATTCGCACTGGTAAGACCATAGCGCTCCGCAAAGGGCCGATCTTCAAAAGCATCTCGGATAAGGCGCTGACAATCATCGAAGGTGCCTTCAATTTGTATGGGAAGTATGTTACCCCCGTTGTTCACAAAGGTTGATGGGTCTAAACCCCGCACATGGCCTTCGGGGTATAATATTACCGCTGTAATTCCTGTTCTGCCTTTGAATGCTTGGGCGACACTAACACCAGTACGGCCAGTGGTAGCTGTTAAGGTCATCGCATGACCTGAAGGCTTTAACAGTTCTTCCATAACAGCCGCAAGAAAGGCAATACCAAAATCTTTAAACACTCCGGTGGGTCCATTATGAAGTTCTAGGACCGATAAATTGGCATCGAGCCGCTTTAACTCAGGCTCGAAACTAAAAGCACTTTCTGCGACCCGAGCAGCGGAAATGGGATTGAGCTCGCCCTGCAATAAAACCGGAGCTATAGTAGCAACCAATTCGGGGTAGGTAGTTTCGCTATCCATATAAAGGAAAAAAGGCCGCAGATCTACCATAGATGCAGGCACATAAAGCCCCCCATCGGATGGAAGACAGTGCAAAACCGCATCCCTAAAGCTGACCCTCAATTCCTTTGAACGGGTAGAAGAAAATTCCATTCCTGCTCCTTACTCCTATTCTATAAGTGTATCCAGTCTTTACGTATACTTCAAGAGAAGAACAAATGATCACGACAAAGATGACGCACTCCCTCTCAACTTAAAACTAATCAAGTTTTAAATACAATAAGGCTGTATAAAAATACCGTTAAATTGACAATATATACAGTTCCTACTATTATAAACAGTACCATTTTTACAGGAGGCTTTCCATGTCATTGCGATATTGGTTCAAGCAGACTCTTTTTACACTTTTTACTCTTGTTATAGCAGGCTCTTTCCTTGCATGTCAGAAAAAGGATTCTGCTTCGGCACAGAATAAAACCGCATCTGAACGGGTTAAGTTAGTTATCGCCTCAGATGCAACCTGGCCGCCCATGGAATTTGTCGATGAAAATAAAAATATCGTCGGTTTTGCTCCAGAGATGATGAAGGCCATCGCTGAAGCCGCAGGTTTTGATGTGGAAATCCGTAACACCGCATGGGATGGTATTTTTGCTGGCCTCGCGGCAGGCAACTATGATGCAATCTGTTCATCGGTTACTATCACCGAAGAACGAAAACAGACCATGGATTTTTCTGAACCCTATGTGAATGCAGGCCAGGTCTTGGTGGTTGCAAAAACCCTGAATGGGGTCAGCACGTTGAAGGATATGATTGGTAAAAAGGTCGGAGCCCAAATCGGTACTACCGGAGCCATAGAAATTCAGAAAGTGAGTGGCGTTGAACTGGCAACCTACGATGAGGTGGGATTGGCTTTTGAAGATCTTGCCAATGGAAGAATCGCCGGTGTGGTAGCGGACAATCCGATTGCCGCCGATTTTGCCCTGCAGAACCCCAAATTCAAGGACAAACTCAAGATTGTGGGCGAACCCTTCACCGATGAATGGCTTGGTATCGCTGTGCGTAAGGGTGACACGAAAACCCTTGCACTGATTAATGAGGGCCTGGCCAAGATTAAAGCGAACGGTAAACTGGAAGCAATTGCAAAGAAGTGGCTTCATTAATCATGGAACAAAAAAAAACTGATCAGAAGCCGGAAGAGGATCTCATTCCTCTTCCAACTCATATTAATGTTACCGATGGTACCCTCATTCCTCAAAAGGGGGAGAAGGGTGCCCTTTCAGCCTGGAACATCTCATTCTTTGGGGCTTTGGCGGTATTAATTGTTTTAACCGTCGCATTTCCTGACCCTTACAGAAAAATCCTTGCCTTTGTTCCCGATGGTCTTATGGTGACCTTTGGTGTTACCATTTCAGCCATCTTCTTTGCGCTCATCATTGGACTTTTTGCAGGTTTGGGCCGTATTTCTCAGATAACCATTGTGAACCGCATTGCTACCGTTTATGTAGAAATCATTCGCGGGATTCCCCTTCTAGTCCAGCTCTTTTATATTTATTATGCCCTGGGAAATTGGGTAAAACTGAGCGGTCCCGCTGCGGCCATCCTCGCCATGTCCATTTGCTATGGGGCCTATATGGCAGAAATCTTCCGGGCCGGTATCCAGTCTATACCCAAGGGACAAATGGAAGCAGCCCTGGCGTTGGGTTTAAGCCAGGGACAGGCCATGAGAAAGGTTATATTACCCCAAACCATTAAGGTTATACTGCCTCCCATCGGAAACGAATTCATTGCGTTACTTAAGGATTCGTCCCTGGTATCGATACTGGCAGTTGCGGACCTGTTGCGGCGTGGACGGGAATATGCGTCTACATCCTTCAGGTACTTTGAAAGTTATACCGTCATAGCCCTCATCTATCTGGTTATGACATTATTCTTCTCGCGGCTTGTCGCGATTATGGAAGAAAGGTTGAGGCATCGTGGAACCATTCATTAGTATTCGAGGAGCCCGTAAGACCTACGGGAAAGTAGAAGCCCTCCGGGGGGTAGATTTAGAGGTCCATAAGGGCGAGGTGATCCTTATTATCGGACCCTCAGGCTCGGGGAAAAGCACCCTGCTTCGCAGTGTGAACCGGCTGGAACGACTGGACAGTGGAACCATCTATATTGATGGGGATTGCGTGACCGACGAAAAGGCCGATATCCGACAGATTCGGGAAGAGGTAGGCATGGTATTTCAGAGCTTTAACCTTTTTCCCCACCTTTCTGTAATGGAAAACATTACCCTTGCACCAATTACGGTAAAAAAGGTTACACCTATCGAGGCTGAAGAAACCGCGCTCCGGCTCTTAAAGAAGGTTGGACTATCCGACAAGGCTCATGCCTATCCGGACCAGCTTTCAGGAGGCCAACAGCAGCGGGTCGCTATTGCCCGGGCTCTGGCTATGAATCCTAAGGTCATGCTTTTTGATGAGCCCACCAGTGCTCTGGATCCTGAAATGATTAAGGAAGTACTGGATGTTATGACCGCCCTTGCCAAGGAAGGGATGACCATGCTCGTAGTTTCCCATGAAATGGGCTTTGCCAGGGCTGCAGCAAACCGGGTAATTTTTATGGATCAGGGACAAATTATTGAATCGGCCCCGCCTGAGGAGTTCTTTACCAATCCGAAGGAAGAACGGACCAAACGATTTTTGGAGCATATTTTATGAACACTGAAAAAAAGAAACTGCTCTTCCTCTGCACCGGTAATTCCTGCCGGTCCCAGATGGCAGAAGGCTGGGCCCGGCATCTGAAGGGCGACCTCTATGAAGTCTATTCCGCCGGGGTGGAAGCCCATGGATTAAATCCAATCGCCGTAAAAGTCATGGCAGAAGCAGGTGTAGATATATCAGGACACCGGTCGAAACTGGTAACGGAACTTTTGGATAAGGGGATCGACTATGTGGTGACGGTTTGTGATCATGCTGCAGAGGTCTGTCCCCGATTCCCCGGTAAGGCAAAGGTAATCCACCATTCATTCCAGGATCCGCCAACCCTGGCTAAACAGGCTAAGTCGGAAGAAGAGGTACTGAACATTTACCGGAAAGTTCGGGATGAAATCCGGGATTTTGTTCAAACCTTGCCGGAAGCTCTGGAATAGGTCATAGGAGCCATTCCTCTGTATGAAACGACGGTTGAAATAACTGAAGGGGGGCAATAATCGGTTAGATCATAAGCCGTTTCTTGCGTACTTCGAGGACAGAAGATTCAGCACAGGAAGCCAGTTCAAGCACACAGGAAGCAGCCAGGTGGTATTCTACGAGGGTGCCCCTTTTTTTATCTTCTATGATACCAGCATTTTTAAGCTGTGTTAAATATTTTGATACAATAGATTTATCGACCCCTAATTCTTTAGCCATTTCACAGACACACCTGGGGCGTTCTTTGAGCTTCTCAAGCATATAAATGCGTAATGGATGGGCCAAGGCTTTGAACATATGGGCCCGTAGTTCGCAGCGTTTCCGTTCTTCTTCAGTCATAGCAACCTCATACAGTATAGTTGCAATATAATGCAACAATGTCAAGATATGGCTGAAGCCTTAGACCGATTCATCAATAACATTGCCCTGATAGGCTGGCAGGGGCGCAGGGGGTGGTTCCGGCTCTGGAATCGGTTCCGGAACAGATTCAGAAACAGCAGCTTTTTCCTGAGGTAGTGGAACCGTAAGCCCAACAGGCCCAACAACCGAACCTGAACTGTCTATGGACATACAATCCCTCCTTTGGAACAATAGTAAACACCAATTGTTCCTCTATAAACATATGATAAAACCTCACAAAATGCAAAAAGCCCTGGCAGATTCAGCGAGGAGTGTTCTGGTTGCTAAACTACCAAACTGCCAGGGCTACCAATCACGCTATCACAGTCAGCGAGTTAATCCACTAACGCTGAATACGCGCAGACCCGCCCTTTGCAAAGGCTTCAACCTGTTCGAGGCTTACCATGGTGGTGTCTCCCGGGGTTGTGGTGAGCAAAGCTCCGTGAGCCCAGCCAAGCTTAAGGGCTTCTTCGGGGTTTTTTCCGGAAAGAAGCCCATAGAATAAGCCTGCGGCAAAACCGTCGCCACCTCCGACCCGGTCGAAAACATCCAGTTCGCAGGTAGGGGAGACATAGCTTTTACCATCAAGCCAGAGGACCGCACCCCAGGAATGACGGTTAGTAGAATGGACTTCCCGCAGTGTGGTTGCTACCGCCTTAATGTTCGGAAAATCACGAACTACACTCTCCATCATACCCAAAAAGGCTGAAGGGTCGAGTTTGTTTTTACTTTCCACCTCAAGACCAGGCAAACCCAAACCTTTTTGGAGATCTTCTTCATTTCCCACCAGTACATCCACATGACGTACGATTTCTCGAAGTGTTTTCGAGGCCTGTTCTGCCGCCTGGACAGGTGAAAATCCCCGTTCCGCGGCAGCAACAGCCCAGAGTTTAGCCCGGTAATTAAGATCAAAGGATACAATCGCCCCTGATTTTTTTGCGGCTTCCATTGCCTCAATAACAAGGGAAGGAGTTGTCTCAGAAAGGGCGGAAAATATACCCCCTGAATGGAACCAACGGACACCCTTACTAAAAATTTCTGACCAATTAAAGCTCCCGGGTTTTAAATAACCAGCTGCTTCGTTAGAACGGTTATAAAATACAACCGGCGCTCGTACCCCCTGGCCTCTATCGCTCCATACGGTAGCCATATTGGGGCCCCGAACACCATCGTGGGGGAATCGTACATAATAGGGGAAAACTCCAGCACGGCGAACTGCATTTTCTACCCGTTGTCCAATAGGGTAGTCTACCATTGCAGTAGCAATTGCGGTGCGCATTCTAAAACACATGGAAAGGTTTGCCGCAACATTATATTCACCACCGGATACATACAAATCATAATGATTGGCTTCTGCGAAGGGAATAATCCCGGGGTCCAGTCTTGTTACAAGGGCTCCCAGGGCTAATACATCATGGGTTGTTCCTTCGGTTGGTCGAATCTGTAATTGGGCCATTTCATTTATCTCCTTTTCTTTGTTCTTATACATTATAGGTACTGGCACTGGTAGAGCCGCCTCGACCTGTCCAATTGGTATGGAAGAACTCTCCTCGGGGCCGATCAGTCCGTTCATAGGTATGAGCCCCAAAATAGTCCCGCTGAGCCTGCAGGAGATTGGCTGGTAGTGTTTCACTGCGGTATCCATCAAAATACGTAAGGGCGCTGGTTAAGGCTGGTATCGGAAGGCCGTATTGAAGGGCTGTCATTGCAACCCTGCGCCAAGATCCTTGAGCCTTATCAACAACGGATCGGAAGAAGGGATCCTGAAGCAGGTTTTCGAGATCAGGGTTTCTATCAAAGGCTTCTTTAATTTTCCCAAGGAAGACAGATCGAATAATACACCCGCCTCGCCACATAAGGGCTATACCACCATAATTGAGGTTCCATCCATAGGCTTTCGCAGCTTCTCTCATGAGAAGATATCCTTGGGCATAAGAAACAATTTTAGAAGCATAGAGAGCTTGCTTCAGATCCTCAATAAATGTAATTCGTTCATTTCCGGTAAGAGGTGTTTTTGGTAGCTCTGGCCGAGCAAAGAGCTGGGAAGAGCGGACCCGCTCATCTTTTTCCGAAGAAAGACACCGGGCAAAAACCGCCTCTGCAATGAGGGTCAGGGGAACGCCAAATTCAAGGGCTGCAATTCCGGTCCATTTACCGGTTCCTTTCTGGCCTGCCGCATCAAGGATTTTTTCCACCAAGGGACTGCCATCGCTATCCTTATAGCGGAGGATATCCCGGGTAATTTCGATGAGATAGCTATCCAGTTCGCTCCGGTTCCATTCATCAAAAACCTGGGCCATTTCTTCATAGCTTAATCCAACATAGTGTTTCATGAGCCAATAGGTTTCGCTGATGAGCTGCATATCACCGTATTCAATCCCGTTGTGGACCATTTTTACAAAGTGGCCCGCACCATTTTCACCAACCCAATCACAGCAGGGGACTTTCCCTTCTACCTTAGCGGCAATGGCCTGGAAAATGGGCCGTATCTCAGGCCAGGCGGTGGATGAACCACCAGGCATAAGAGAAGGGCCTGTGAGGGCCCCCTCTTCGCCGCCAGAGACGCCGGAACCGACATAACGCAAGCCCTTGGATTCGACATAAGCGGTCCGTCGCATGGTATCCTGATAATTAGAGTTACCCCCATCAATAATAATGTCGCCCGGTTCAAGAAGAGGTACCAGGTGTTCTATGGTTTCATCCACCGCCTGGCCCGCCTTAACCATCATCATGACCTTCCGGGGACGTTTCAATGTGGCTACCAATTCTTCTACACTATGGGTGCCGATAATGTTTTTGCCGGCGCCGCGGCCGCTTGTAAATTCATCAACCTTAGAGACCGTCCGATTAAAAACAGCCACGGTAAACCCTTTACTCTCCATATTTAGCACAAGATTTTCACCCATTACGGCGAGTCCTATTAAGCCAATATCAGCCCTGGCTTTTCCTTGTTCCATACCTGCCTCCCATAACATTTCGCTTGGATGTTTTTATGTCCATGCACCGACTAGGCCGATGCCCGTAATACCAGTCCCGTACCAAAGGTTCTGCTTTCTATAGCTGTTCCATATTCAATTGCATTTTTAAGTTGTTCATAAATATAAGCACCTACATCTCCTCCCGTCTGAGCGATTGTTGTTAAGGGCGGGTTGATATAGGCGCTGAAATTATCATCATCAAATCCGATGAGGGCAAGCGCTTCGGGTATTTGGATGTGTTCTTTTTGCAGTGCCCCAAGTAAACCAAGGGCAATTTTGTCATTGTGACAGAGAATTCCATCAATCTGCTCCTCCTGTAATACCCTTAAAACCAGAGGAGCCACATCTACACCGCCCTGAAAACCCTTTCCGGTATGCAGGATCCGATTAGACCGGAAAGGGCGATTTTCCCGCTCAAGGCCTTCCAAAAAACCTGCAATCCGTTCAGAAGACCGAAAGCTTTCCACTACCAGGAGCAATTCCTGACGCCCCCTTTGAACGAGATAACGGACGGCTTCACGATACCCGCTGCGGCGGTCTATATAAATTGAAGGGAACGCTATATCTACCGGTGGATCTACAACAATAAAAGGAATTCGATGATTGTGAAGCATAAGCAGAGCTGGCGAATGGGAACTATGAAGATTTGAAAATATAACTAACCCATCACAGCGGGGGGTAATAGCATTAATGGCAGCCTCTTCCATTTCAGAAGACTCGGCAAATTGCATGAGCACTGCATATCCGGAATGGGCAAACAATTTTGAGATTATTTCGATCCGGCGAAGGGTTGTATCGCTAGAAACTGCGTTAGCTACTATTCCAATGATCTGCTTCCGTCCCGATTTGAGCGCCCGAGCATTGGGATCTGGCCGATAACCAAGTTGTTCCACCGCCGCAAGAACCCGCTCCCGAACTTCAGACCTTACATTTGGCCTATCATTGAGTACCCGCGAGACCGTACGAGTAGAAACACCGGCGTGCCGAGCTACATCTTCAATTGTTGGCATAATTATGTCCCACACTTGCCATCGTTGGCAATTATATAACAAACACACAATTCTGTCAAGAAATCAATGTAGTTTATGTTCCGCACGAGGTCCTGATTATAATTACGACCCCAGAACTGTAATTACTCGCCCCTTGTTAACTTCCCATTCCATTGCTACAGTGAGTGTATGATGAACGATTCATTACAACGTTGTCCTTGGTGCCTCTCTGATAGTGAGTATCAGCAGTATCATGATTATGAGTGGGGTGTTCCCTTGCATGATGAGCAGAAGCTTTTTTCATTGCTTATACTCGAAGGGGCTCAGGCTGGGCTTTCATGGATCACTATCTTGAAACGCCGTAAGGGGTACCTGGATGCTATGGACAACCTGGATCCAGATAAACTGGCTCGGTACAACGATAGCGATATTACACGGCTCATGCTCGATAGTCGTATTATCCAAAACCGTAGAAAACTTGAATCCGCAGTCAGTAATGCCCGAGCCTTTCTTGCCATGAAAGAGCGGGGGATATCCTTTTCTAACTGGCTCTGGGCATGGGTTGAGGACCGGCCGATACAAAACCACTGGAGCAGTCTTTCCGAGGTACCCGCCGTAACACCTCTTTCAGATACTATTTCCAGAGAGCTGAAACGTCTGGGCTTCACTTTTGTGGGACCTACTATCATCTATGCCTACATGCAATCTGCAGGCCTTGTGAACGACCACCTCGTACAGTGCTACCGTCATTACGAACTTTTACCTGGCTGATTGTGAAGTAACAACGAGCCAGGCAGACAAAGAAAATATATTAGATTATTGTACCAGCCTTATGCTATACCTATTTTTGGGGCATGAGCAGATCTGGAATCCACAGAGTTAGTTCCGGAATAAAGGTGATCAACATAAGCACGGTAAACATCACCAGCCACATGGGTAACATGGTTTTTACCACCTGTTCGATACGGATTTTCCCCACCGCACATCCTACAAAAAGGGCAGAGCCCACCGGCGGCGTAGTAAGACCGATTGCAAGGTTTAGAATAAGCATTATTCCAAAATGTACCGGAGACATCCCCAGTGAATTGACAACTACAGGATACAATATTGGGGTTGTTATAAGAATGAGCGGGGCCATGTCCATAATCATACCCAGCAAGAGCAGCAGTATATTGATCAGCAGTAATAACAATATCTTATTATGGGTTATCGAAAGGAGCGCTTCTGTTGCTTTTGCGGGAATTCTGAGATATGCCATCAGCCATCCGAATGCACTGGCAGCTGCAATAAGAGACATAACCATAGCAAGCGTTTTAAGAGAGTTGTACAGTATTTGTGGAAACGCTTTAAGAGGTATTTCTCGGTATACAAAAAAGGTTATAATAAAGGCATATACAACGGCTACCGCTGCAGATTCAGTCGCAGTAAAAACACCTGAGATGACCCCACCGATAATGATAACTGCCGTCATTAAGCCAAGCACAGCGTCTTTGGTAATCTGCAGGGATTCTTTAAGGGTGTATTTCTTCTCTTTTGGGTAGTTTCGCTTAATAGCAAAAACATAGCTTACCACCATAAGACCGATCCCCAGTAGTACTCCTGGTATAAAACCACCTAAGAAAAGTCGGCCAACTGAAACACCGCCTGCGGCAAGGGAATAAATGATCATATTATGGCTTGGCGGAATAATGACTCCTTGACATGCACTGGTAACCGTAATACCCACAGAAAAATCATCATCATAGCCCTTTTCTTTCATCATGGGGATGAGAATGGTACCGATAGAAGAGACATCGGCTACTGCAGAGCCAGAAATACCACCGAAGAACATACTAGCAAGACAGTTCACCTGAGCAAGTCCTCCCCGAATGCGGCCGACAAGCAGGTTGGAAAAGAGAATAAGCCGCCGGGAGATACCCCCTTGGCCCATCATTTCACCGGCAATAATGAAAAAGGGAATTGCCAGCAAACTGAAGGACCGTACACCCTGCACCATCTGTTGGACCACTGCCATCAATGGGATTTTCAGATACAAAGCAGTTACGATAGATGAAAAGATGAGGGAAAAAGTAATGGGGAGTCGTATAATCATGAGAAAGATAAAAAGCCCTAATAGAAGTAGTGTTGCAATGTTTATGTCAGCCATTAGATCCTCCCTTAAGTATGTTTATAAAGGGCTCTTTCCCAGACAACATCGTATCTACCCTTGCATCATTGGTATCTACATTGAACAAATCCATCAGTGATTCATAAATCATAATGATGGAACTAATGGGGAGTATTGCATAGAGTAAGCCCGCAGGAAGTTTAGTGGCTGGCATGATTGAGGTAAGAGTAAATTGAACCAGCTTCCACCCATCAATCAACATAGTAAGGGCAATAACAAAAATGATGATATTCTTTATTTTTTGCAGTATGACCTGAAGTAGTGGAGTAACCAGCTTTTTCGGTAACACTGAGATATTGATATGTAAATCTTGTTTTACACCAATACTCATTGCGATAAAAATAAACCATACCGCAAACAGCAGCGCAAGTTCTTCTGACCACATAAGTCCGCTATTAAAGACATATCGGAGAATCACATTGGTAAAGATTATAAGAACCATGGCAATCATGAGAACTTGAGCAATATATACTAAGGCTACATGAATTAAGTTAAAAAACCTAATGAGCTTTTTTAACATTGAAACACCCCACAAGCTTAATACGTACTGCCACCCAGCTTACAGTACTTACAGTATTAGTTTGCTGTATATCCTGAGTGGCAGTATCAAAAAATGGTGCTACTGACAGATAGCGTTTATTTCACCTCTTGTATTCGTTTAATTAAGGCCTGAACATTTTCAGGCTGTTTTGCGTAGAGGACTTTCATCCGTTGTTGCCACGGCGTTTTGTCGGTTATTTCTATTATTACACTTCCAGCAGCCCGAACCTTTGCTTCAGAGGTTTTCTCCCGTTCTTTCCAAAGCTGACGCTGATAGGGTATAGCATCGAGGGCGGCCTGTTTGATTATTTCCTGATCTGCTTTGGATAGTTTTTGCATGGAAATCTTAGAAGCAATAATGATTTCTGGAACCCGGGTGTGTTCATCAAGCGTATAGTATTTGGCTACTTCATAGTGGCTGGTCGATTCATAACTGGGCCAGTTATTTTCAGCACCGTCTATAACGCCCGTCTGCAAACCGGAATATACTTCACCATAGGGCATAGGGGTTGCAACAGCACCAAGAGCCTGAACAAGACCGACCATGAGTTCGCTCTCTTGAACACGGATTTTTAACCCTGCCAGATCTTCTGGTTTATAAACAGGCCGTTTAGAATTATAAAAGTTGCGGGCCCCTGGTTCAAACCAACCAATACCGATAAAACCAGACGGTTCAAGAGAAGCAAGCAGTTCCTTTCCAATCGGTCCAAGCAGTACATTCCACATATGCTCCTCAGAACGGTACAAATACGGCATTTGAAGTGCGTTAAATACGGGCACAAAGGAAGCAAGGGGTGATACACTTACTCGGGTAAAATCAATAGCACCAAATTGAACCTGCTCAATGACAGCTTTTTCCTGACCCAGTTGGGAACTGGGATACACTTCGATAATGATTCTGCCATTGGTACGTTCCTTTACTAATTCTGCAAATTTCATATCTCCCTTTGTTGTGGGATAATCTGCTGGATGAGTCTCGGCAAGGCGAAGCACCAAGGGCTTAACCTCTTGTACAACTGTTTTCTGGTCCTGAGAACCGCTTGCAAAGGTCATAGATGTAACCAGAGCAAAGCCAGCAAGGATTAAAAACCATTTCTTCATACCAACCTCCTAAAACCTTTATTGCTTCCACAAAGTTTTCTATGTGGATCTACAATAATCATATAATGTCTTTTCTGAGATGGTTTACTAATTTTTTGCTAATTTTTGTACTTTTTTGCGATTCATAGGATAAAAGCTTATCGGTTTTTAAAATAGTATTATTGGTTATCATATTGTTTTAAAAAATCTTGAGGATTCACCCCGGTTACTTTTTTAAAAACTCGGGAAAAATATCCCTGATCTTTAAAGCCGAGTAATCGACATATTTCCTTAATTGTGTAACGGTTTTCGCATAATAATTGTTTTGCTGCCTCTATCTTCAATTTTGTATAAACCTGAATATAAGATTCTCCCTGATGTATTTTAAATAAATGGCTGATATGATAGGGTGATAGCCCAACTATCTGAGCAGCTTCTGCTAATGTAATGTTCTGTGCCAGATGTTCCTGGAGATATTCAATAATTTTTGCGATCTTTCCTTTAGCGTTATCAAGAGCCATATCTGTATCTGCATTGATGATCAATACTGGATGCTGATGGTTCACCAGAGATATATAGTGTTTCATCGTTTTAAAAACCGTCGTTAGGTCTCTATAGTTCCACTCTGTGGCGGTCACCAACATTTGTATACCCAGTTCTATCTGAATATGATGTATTATTTGAGTAAATGCATGCAGCAACTGCACATAAGTCCATTGGCTGGATAAAAACAGGATGGAATAAAAAATATTATCATTACATAGTTGCCCTGTAATAGTGGTACCCAAATGTACTTCCAAAGCATTTTTTATAATGATTCTAGCCTTTTGCAATTCATTATCTTTTATAGTTCTATGGTTAGTAGAATGATTCATCTCAAGTTTAATAGCAATACAGCAGCTTTGAACAAAACGAATTCCCCGTAATGCAATAAAAGTTTCGACCTGTTCATTGATTATTGATTCTCTTCCGATGGCAGTTTCTAGTTCTTTATATAAAAGCTGCTCAACCAAGGTTGATGTATCCTGTTCTTTTTGTTTTGATTGAATCGAATGTAGTACTGTTTCAAGAGTTTCTTGAACCTTTTCTTGGGAAACAGGTTTTACCAAATATTCCTTAACACCAATCCGAATCGCTTCTCGAGCATAATCAAATTCACTAAAGGCGGTAATAAAAATAATAGCGGTAGTTTGAGAGATGATTTGTATTTCCTTTGCAACTGAAATACCATCCAATCCCGGCATCTTAATATCTAAAAGCACTATATCAATTTTAACCTGCTGTACTCGTTCTAGAACCTCCCGGCCATTCTCTGCTTCATATATCTGGATAGAAGGGATGCTCATTTCCTGGATAATCTTATGTAAAGCCCGACGTTCCAAGGCTTCATCATCAGCTATCAATATGCGTATGGTATTCATGTATCATGGTCTCCATCTTTGGCCTAACAGGTATTTTAAGAAGAACCTTAGTCCCTTGCCCCTCTTTGCTGGTAAGTCTTAATATTGCACCGTCCCCATAACAGAGCAGTAATCGTTTGCGGACATTACTGATTCCCAATCCTTCATGTACAGCACATCCTTTTTCTACTACCATACCTTTGCCGGTATCTTTAATCTTAACAAATACCGTGGAAGATTTCCGAGTTATATCGACACTAACCATGCCGCCCTGTTCCAGAGGTTCGATACCATGACGAACCGCATTCTCTACAAGAGGTTGTAAGGTAAAGCGAGGAATAAGTACAGAACGGACGCATTTCTGTATTCTCATAACCCACCTGAGCCGCTTGCCAAATCGGAGTGCCTGAAATTTGAGGTACTCCTCAACCACATCTGCTTCTTCCTGAATAGTGACAAAAGCCTCAGGAGAAGCCAATGCATACCGAAAAAGGGTACCCAATGCAAGGGCAAGCTTTTCAGTTTCATGGGCTTCTTCAAAAAGTGCAGTCCGTGCTATGGTGTTAATCGCATTAAAAAGAAAATGGGGACGTATTTGATCCTGTAAATTGATAAATTGGGCTTCACGAAGGGCTAATTCCTCCTCACGTAATTGACGTTCCAATTTCGCTTTTTCCTGAAGATCTTGAACCATTTTTTTAATATTTCGACTCATCGTATTAAAAGATTGGGAAAGTATATCGATTTCATCTCCTGTGTTTGTATAAATTTCTGGCACATTCAGTTCCCCCTGGGCTATATGCTGAGACACTTCTGCCAGCCGATGTATCGGCTTTGCAATAGAGGAAGAAAAAGCAACACCGGTTATTATAAAAATACCAATACATATTCCTAACAACTCTAATGTGAAAATTCTAATTCTATGGATCCGTTTAATTAGAATTTGATAGATGTGAGCACCAGCTTGCATAGCATCAGAAAGGGTTGCTGCTAGGTATCCATCAATATAATTCACAATTCGGTTGGCTAGTGCGATATCCTGATACCAGCCAAGTTCCCGCATTTCCCGTTTTGCAATGCCCTTTGCTAATAACAAGAAATAGGCATCTAAACCTCTCCGGGTAGCCCGAAGGTTAAAATAAACATTCTTTGATTCATGATCATCTGCTTCCAATTGTGAAAGGGAAAAGTAGAGGGATTGTTGTTCGAAAGCCAGCTGAGACTCATCTGGAGTGGTACCTTCCCGCAGCTGCCGTTCTACCCGTTGAAACTGCTGTCCTAGATCGAGTCGTAACTGATGTATTCGGTGATAACGGTTAAGACGAATGTCAAATTCTTGAACACCTTGATAGGTAACCAATTGCACATATAAATCAAGAATAGCTACTGCACTGATTGCAATAATATAAAACATAACTAATTTTAAACGAATTGAGAGTTTAATTAATGCCATAAGCTAATTATAAATTCAAATTCCTATCTTTACATCCTGTAAATTTGGTTTATACTAAAAAGATGTTGCGTAACTATTTACCATTAAAAAAATTATCATTACAACAAAAAATCCAAAAATCTCCATACCTTTTTACCTTGCTTAAGGGAACCGGTGTCTTCATGAAAGATTATGAAACCGGCGAAGTTATTCCCAACACACTCTGGAAAAACTTAGGTTATTCCGAGAAAGATATGAAACAGGATAATTGGCTTAAGTTTATTCATAAAGAAGATCTTCATAAAGCTCAGGATTTTCACCGGCGACTGCTTCATGGAGAAAGCGACCTCTGGGAAGGACAATATCGGATACAAGCTCGTTCAGGCGAATATTACGCGATACGGCATCGGGCTCTTATTTTAGAACGTTCAGCAGAAAAAGTTCCTCGAATATATATCGGTTGGGATGTTGATATAACCGATATGGTAAAAAAACTTGAAGAGGCAAATAAACAAATTTCCATCTATCAACATTTGTTGCTACGTTCTGAAGAAATACGGCATGCAGTATCTATCCTGAGTACGACCTTAGACCCCTACGAAGCAGCGGAACAAATGATGTATCAAGTCAAAAAGTTAATTACCTTTGATGCCGCTGTAGTTCGTGTGCTCGAAGAAAATGAGTCCATCGTCCTCGCTGCATCAGGGTTTACTTCAAAATCTTGCCCACTACAAGTACCAACTCTGACTTTAACATCTCTACAATTTACAACGCCAAATCCACAATTATATACTCCTGCTACAGGCCCGTATCGTTCGGTTTTAGTTGTGCCAATCTATAAAAAGAATAATCTTATCGGTTGCCTTGAGTTATTTGCAAAGAATGCTAATCATTTTAGCAATGAAGATATAGGTAATGCGATGCTATTTTCTGAACAAGCGGGGATCGCTTTTACCAATGCATTACGTTACAAGGTTAGAGAACAAGAAGCAGCTACAGACTGGTTAACGGGGCTTCCCACAAGAAGGTCCTTTCATGCCCGATTGAATAGAATGCTCTTGGAATCAAGACCTGATGAAATTTACTCTATTCTGATGATTGATATTGATAACTTTAAATATATAAACGACAACTATGGTCATTTATTTGGAGACACCGTATTGATAGCTATTGCTTCAGCCTGTAAGGAGACCTTCCGTGCCAATGATATTAGTTGTCGATATGGCGGAGAAGAAATTCTTATTTTACTACATGGAGCTGATCAAAAAGCAGCAACAATTGTTGCTGAACGTATCCGTGAACATGTTCAGCAACTTTCATTTACTGAGTATCCAAAAGTTTCAGTAACGGTAAGTGTCGGTATTTATACAACTACCTATCAAGAAGATATACGAGATGCAATCGCCTGCGCGGATGAAGCCTTGTATAGAGCCAAGGAATCTGGTAGAAACCGCTGTATACTTTATAATTGAGGTTATACATGCAAAGGCCCATACAGATCGACCTTTTTCCTTTAAAGAAAGCCCTATGGTTTTTTATCTTCATATCAATCTACAACACCGTTATTGTTTTCCCAAAAGACACCGCTGATCTTCGTACAGCCATTGTAACAACTGCTCAAAAATATGTGGGGGTTCCCTATATGTACGGGGCCGCGTCCCCTTCAGCATTCGATTGCTCAGGTTTTGTTGGCTATGTATACCGGGAAGCTGCAAACATTAAACTGCCCCGTTCATCCCGTCAAATTTGGGTTATTGGTTTTCCGATACCGCTTGCAAAGGCACAACCGGGGGACATCCTTGTATTTGACACCTCAGGTGGATTTCCCAGCCATGTGGCACTACTCATCGATAAAAACCAGATGATCCATGCGGTGTCCCAAGGCCCGAAGACAGGCGTCATGATTTCTTCTTTAAATGATTCATATTTCGGGCCTCGGCTTATCGGTGTTCGTCGTTTTCTCTCTGAGGGCGTAGCCACAGGTACTGTAGCTGATGCAGGAAGTAAGACAGAAAAAGTTACAACCAGTACTACACCAATAGCCTCTGACAAAGCACAGGTTAAAAACGAGATCCCTATAGACACTATTTCGTTTACCATCACTAATGAGCCGGTTATATATACTGATAAAATTCCCGCCCAGGTCGGAAGCGGGGTACAGTTTATCGTCAGCAACGGGACCGGCAAGGACGGAACCTTTGAGATTCTCTTTTATAAGATGGATATGGACCCTGCTAAGGCAAAAACCATCCGCCAGGATAGAATACAGATAAAAACAGGGGCCTCTCTCGAACTGGATCCCATTATTTTAACCGAAACAGGACAGTACAAGCTTATCCTCAAAACCAGCAGTAACCTGAAACGGGTCGAACGGGTCTGGAAAGTAGTAAGTTCAAAATAAAAGGGCTATTCTATGTTTACTGAGCCTGCAAAGGATAGCCCCCATCGTAAATACCTGGGATCCCAGCCCGGGGCAGGAAAAGCCCCGATGAAAGCTTCTGGCTTTACACGGCCTTATAACCTGTCTGTATGGCCTCCAGGTTCATAGGTATGAATTTATGCTTGGTTTCTGGGAAAAACTTTTTAAGGATCCGCTCCGTATCGGTAAGTTTTAAGGCACCGGTCAATTTTGCCAGGGCTCCCAGAGCGACCATATTGGCAATCTTTGCATCCCCAATTTTTTCAGCTATTCCCTGAGCATCCACCTTAACAAGGCGGATATCCTTCCGTTCAGGGGCTGTTTTCACCAGGGTCGAATTGACCAGCATAAGCCCATCAGGTTTTACTATTTTTTCGCAGAGGGCCAATGAATCCTGGTTCATCACTAACACTGAATCGGGGGTCGTCACCAGGGGACTCGCTATTTCTTCATCCGAAACGATGACCCCCGCCCGGGCAATACCCCCTCGCTTCTCCGCACCATAGAAGGGGAAAAAGGTTACATTCTTTCCCTCTTCCATAGCCAGGTACACCCAGATCTGTCCCAGAGATATAATACCCTGGCCGCCAAAACCGGCAAAAAAAGATTTTTCTGTCATCGTGCAGCCCCCTTTGCAGCAGCGCCACCCAGGCCTGTGCTGGCCGCGGCAGCCCCCTCAGAAGCTCCAGCAAGCTCATTTTTAATCTCGCCCAGGTGATAGTAGGGAATCATGTTATTTTCGAGCCATTCCACCGCATCCTGAGGCTCCATCCCCCAGTTGGTAGGACACTGGGAAAGGATTTCTACCATGGTAAAACCTTCTCCATTCATCTGAGTCTGGAAGGCTTTTTTTATATATTGCTTGGTTTTCCGGACATTGGCGGGGGTATTTACAGCACCACGGGCGAGATACCGCGTACCACCGAGGGTTGCAAGGAGTTCGCAGACCTGAATCGGGTAGCCCATGCCGGCTCCTACAGGATCCCGGCCCAGGGGTGCGGTGGTCGCCTTTTGCCCTACCAGCGTGGTGGGAGCCATCTGACCACCTGTCATCCCATAAATGGCGTTATTCACAAAAATAACGGTAAATTTTTCGCCCCGGTTAGCGGCATGGATGATTTCTGCTGTTCCTATAGCAGCCAGGTCACCGTCGCCCTGATAGCAGATAACAAGATGATCCGGTAGAACCCGCTTAATACCCGTAGCCGCTGCAGGAGTACGGCCATGGGGCGGCTGGACTGAATCAAAATCAAAATAGAGGTCCGCCCAGATAGAACAACCCACCGGATTGGTGATAATTGCCCGTTCCCGCATATTCATTTCATCAATAACTTCAGTAATAAGCCGGTGTATGACCCCGTGCCCGCAACCTGCGCAGTATTTTGTGGATACTGTTTTTAAGCTCCCGGGGTGTCCGTAGAGTTTTTTCATCATTTACCTCCCGAGGATCCGTTTCGCCTCTGCGAAGACCTCTTCTTCTGTGGGAATAACCCCGCCGCAATGTCCTAAAAAATGCACCGGTGTGCGGCCCAGCACCGACAACCGGACATCTTCTACCATCTGACCCATGCTCATCTCCACGGTGAGGAAGGGCTTTTTTCGTTCAGCCAGCCGGGACAAAACCTGTTCCGGGAAGGGCCAAAGGGTAATGGGCCGGAACAATCCGAGCTTAATACCTGCCTTATCCGCAAGTTTTTTAGCACCCAGACATACCCGGGCAGAAGTACCGTAGGCTACCATATACAAATCCGCATCTTCGCCAATAAGTTCGTACCGTACCTCTTTTGCCTTTATCGCTTCATAGCGCTGGAACCGGGCTTTCACTTTTGCTTCGAGATTTTCAGGGACCAGATCGAGGGAAGAAATATGACGGGCCGGCCGGCTGGTACCCGCCTGGTGCCCAACGGTCCAATCCCGCTTTGGAAGACTCTTGAGGTCCCGTTCAGGGGGCAGCACCACTCCTTCCATCATCTGTCCGATCATACCATCGGCCTGCAAAATAACCGGAATACGCCAGGTATCGGCGAGGTCAAAGGCGAGATAGGTCAGATCCGCCGCTTCCTGGACACTTTTTGGAGCCAAAACAATGGTGTAGTAATCACCATGGCCGCCCCCCCGGGTAGACTGGAAATAGTCTGCCTGACTGGGAGCAATAGACCCAAGCCCCGGACCGCCTCGGACCACATTAGCTAATACCAGGGGTATATCTGCACCTGCCGCATAGGAAATGCCTTCCTGCTTAAGGCTTACGCCGGGACTGCTCGAACTCGTCATGGCCCGGGCTCCAGCAGCACTGGAACCATAGACCATATTGATGGCTGCCACTTCGCTTTCAGCCTGGATAAAGATCCGTCCCCGGGCAAGCATGTGCCGAGCCATATAGGCAGTAAGCTCATTCTGGGGAGTAATAGGGTATCCATAATAAGCGGTGCAGCCTGCCCTGATAGCCGCCTCTGCGATAGCCTCATTCCCCTTCATCAGGCGCTTTTCTTCGCTCATGCTTCATCTCCTTCCAATTCATATACCTCGATGCAGACATCGGGGCATACCTGATAACAACTGCCGCAGGCTATACATTTCTCCGCATATTTTGCAAAGGATGGATAGGTTCCTGTTGAATTTGGGTTAGTATCCGGTTCAAGGACCTTAACAGGACATGCACGGACACAGAGATAGCACCCCTTGCACATTTCCCGGTCAATGACCACCTTTCCTCTCTTAGCCATAGGGCCTCCTAATTTATAGTATTGGGCAGGATTAAACCCTTTTTATAAGCAAAGGGTGTCCCTACCCCGAACCTTGCTAGTTTCGTTTCTGGCTAAAGGCAACCAATACCGCCAGAGCAATAGAAGCATGTTTGGTTTCGGCCGAATCGGCCCGGCTTGTCAGGACCACTGGTGCACCGGCCCCCATCACAAGCCCTGCTCCCTTTGCCCCTCCCAGGTCAATGACTGCCTTATACAGGATATTTCCCGCCTCTATATCCGGCGCCACCAGGATATCCGCATCCCCTGCCACGGGGCTGTCGATTTTCTTTATCCGGGCCGATTCGGCGCTGATCGCATTATCAAGGGCCAGGGGACCATCGATGATACAGTCCTTAATTTGCCCGCGGCGATTCATTTGGGTAAGAACAGCCCCATCCATGGTACAGGGCATTTTGTCCGGGTTTACCTTTTCCACCGCCGCAAGCAGGGCCACCTTGGGAACAGCAATACCCAGCGCATGGGCACAATCGACAGCGTTTTTTATAATATCAATTTTTTCCTGCAGGGATGGTGCAATATTGATGGCCGCATCGGTCATCAAAAATAATTTGTGATAATTCAGTGATTCAGCCACCCCCACATGACTCACGAGGCGCCCCGCATTCAATCCTGTTTCTTTGTTTAATACGGCCTTGAGCAGAACCGAGGTATCCAGGATGCCCTTCATCACAAAGGCGGCTTCTCCCCGCCTGACATAATCCACTGCCAGAGCTGCTGCCCGGGCAATATCAGGCTCATCGACTACAACATAATTTGAGAGCTCAATATGAATATCCTTGGCGATTGTCTCAATAAGGGAACAATCCCCAATTAGTGTTGCTTCTGCAAAACCATCTCTCCGGGCGGCTTCCACAGCCTCAAGAACATCTTCATCATGGGCGGCAGCAACCACAATCCGGACCCGCCCCTGTTCCCGAGAAAGGGACTTAGCCCTATGAATGAGTTCAGCAATAGTTTTCATGGTCATACCTCAGTTTATTGTTCCATTGAAATTTCTCAAACCACAGATTCTCGAAGGCTCCTAATATTCTACAGGTATTTCCTCGCCCCGCAATACCCGGAGGCCCGCATCCCGCAGGGCTTCCAATTCACCTTCTCCAGGATAGACCTCTACAGGGGCAATCCAAGCCACCTTTTTGGTAATTCCCTGAACCACATTGGTATCATGGGCAATACCACCGGTGAGTAGAATCGCATCAATCTTGCCATCCGCCGCCGCCGCCAGGGCTCCGACTTCCTTTGCAACCCGATAGATAAATCCATTCAAGACAAGCGCCGCTTCCTGATCCCCTTCACCAACCCGCTGTTCCACTTCCCGCATATCATTGGTTCCGAGGAGGCTTACAAAACCTCCATGACCGGTGAGCATTTTCCGGATCTCATGTTCACTGTATTCTCCAGAAAAACAGAGACCCACCAGGGATCCCGCCGGTATGGTCCCAGCCCGTTCCGGCGTAAAGGGCCCCTCGCCATCGAGTCCATTATTTACATCCGTAACCCGGCCCCGGCGATGCAGTCCTACCGTCACACCGCCGCCCATATGGACAACAATGAGATTTATGTCATCATAGCGCAAACCATGGGTCTTTGCATACCGCAGAGCTACCGCCCGCTGGTTCAATGCATGAAAAATAGACCGGCGCTTTATTCCCTTAATTCCGGTGAGGCGGGCCACATCATCCAGTTCATCCACCACCACCGGATCACTGATATAGGCAGGAACCCCCAGTTTGGTTGCCAGGTCATCGGCTATGAGGGCCCCCAGATTAGACGCATGCCCCCCATAACAGGCGGTACGCAGGTCTTGCTTCATCTTTTCATTCACCCGATAGGTTCCGTGAGGCAGAGGCCGTACGAGTCCTCCCCGGGCAACAATACAGTCAATAGCTTTAATATCGATAACATGGGAATCAAGCAGATCGAGAATAGCCTTTTCACGAAATTCTATCTGATCTGCTACCGTATCAAATTGAGCAAGGTCTTCGACCGAATGGGAAACACTGGAGGTAAAGACCGTTTCTTCATCCCGGTAGACCCCTATCTTGGTAGAGGTTGATCCGGGATTGATGACAAGGATGGTATATGCCATAGCATTGACAGTATATACCAAAATGGAGATTTAGCAAGAAAAATGTTGATTTTGCACAGATAAATCTTGATATTATAAAGAGAAGCAGTATACTCATACTAAAGGAGCTTTAGCGACAATAATGAACCAGACAGGATTTTCTCTCCGATTCCTTGGCCAAAATTCGTTTATCCTTACCGATGCCAGGGGATTTTCCGTCGCCATAGACCCCTACCTGAGCGACTGGTGTGCCACCCGTGGTACCAGCACCCAACCAACTGCCAAAAGCAGGCTCTTTCCGCCTGCCATAAGACCGGAAGAACTGGATGTGGACCTGGTCCTGTTAACCCATTCCCACTGTGACCATGCGGATCTAGAAACCCTGAAGGCCCTCGCCCCTAAACGGCATATCCGTATTGCAGGGCCCCGGGATGCGCTCAAGATTGCCGAAAAGGCAGGAATATCAGCGGAACGGATCAGGCTCATCCACCCGGGGGAAGAAATAACTTTTCATAGTAAACCGGGCGTACTTGCCGCGGCAGAGCAGATCCGCAGCGGCAGCGGCGAACGGGGTTTACGGGTTAAAGCAACCTTTGCATTGCCTACCGATGGTTCAGATCTGAACCATGTGGGATACCTTCTGCAATTCAGCGATGGCAGTACCTTCTGGAATACGGGGGACACCGCCTGGTGCGATATTCTCCCAGTACTGGCGGCAGGAGAAGTGGTAAAAACAATACAGGCTTGGAGAGCTGAAAACACAGAGGAAAGCCCGGGTGAACCTGGCACATCGGAGATCCCGAGCTCCCCTGAGAGCCCAGCCGGCCCTGACGTTATGGCGGTCTGCATCAATGCGGGGTACGGGAACCTCTCCCATTGGGATGCGAGCAGACTCGCCGGAGCGGCCCATGCTCGCTATGTGCTCCCCGCCCACTGGGACCTTTTTCCCCATAATTCACTGAACCCCGAGCCCTTTAGAACATCCCTCGAAAAGAATGCTCCCGGATCCATCTATTTTCTTATGGAGCGGGACCGGGAATATAGGTTCAATGAAGGCCAACTGCAACCCGCTCAGGAGAACCTCTAAAAGTCTTACGATTTATTGCTCATTCTATCGCTCAGGGTCCCCACATACTTACGGACAAAACCACAGGGTCGGTAGGTCATCTTGGCCTGCCGGAGCCCCTCATCACCCAGATCCTGTTCCCGGTTTATATAGAGGAAATGTTTTGGAAGGGATGATGCGAAGGCCTGATTGATAAACTGGTAAATTCCCTTGTAGATCTCAAGCCCCTTTTCAAAATGAACCGCAAACATGCGCCCCTTGGCCACACTTTCTCCAAGGCACCAGCCTGCTGGTTTGTTGTCCACATAGTACATGGCACCCTTAAGCCCCAGATATTCAAACCTTTCCAGAGCTTCTTTTGCGGCCACATAGTCACCTTCGATATTTTTTTCCTTACACCATTCATCCAGTACATAGAGGGCCTGAGGTACCAGTTCAGCGGTGAGGGGACGTTCTTCATAGGTATAGGAATTGATAAAGGCATTCACGAGGTTTCGTTTCTTGTGATATTTCTTGCCCGACAGCTCCGCCAGGTCAGTTCTCAGATACAGGTAGTCAAAATTATCCCGATCTTCCCGGGTTTCTATGCCCCAATCTTTCAGGTTTATACAGTTGGAACAGACCACCGAGTCGGAAAGATTTTTCCAGTAATCATGATGGGCAAAGAGGTCCTCTATAACATCCCTGGATGGAATGGAACAGGGAGTCATAAAGAACTTTTTTCCATCCCGTTCGCCGGAAATAATGATCGTATTATCATCATGAGAGAGTTGATACTGATACCGGTGCCGAAAGAGGTATAAATTGGAAAAGGTAAATTCCGAAACTCCGTCGGCGGTCATATTCAGCCGGGGATATAAATCTTCTTTCAGTTCAAGTCCTATGGGAATGAATTCGGGATATTTTGGTATTCTCATTATAGATAATAATATACAGATTGATAAACTGAAAGGGCAAGCGGATTCTGCATCTGCCGGGTCTTTACCTTACAGCCCATATTACGCATAGTATAGATATGAGTACGTTTGCACAACGATTAGCGGATACCGACATGGTAGACCGCCTGCTCCCCCGGTTCACCCGGTATGTCCAGGTATGGACCACCAGTGACCGACATATTGCGGAAACCCCTTCCACCCCGGGCCAGTGGGATCTGGCGAAAATGCTTGTGGATGAGCTTAAGGGGCTTGGTATAGAACAGGTTGAACTCACCGATCATTGCTATGTGATTGCTCGGCTCCCCGCTACACCGGGCTATGAACTGGCACCCACCATCGGTTTTATGGCCCATATAGATACCGCCAGCGATGTAAGCGGCAAGGACGTTCATCCCATCATTACCAAAAGCTATGATGGTTCGGTCATTCCCCTCAAGGATGGTATACAACTGGATCCCGCGCAGGACGAAGCCCTGGCCAAACGAATTGGGGACACGATTATCCACACCGATGGAACCACCCTCCTTGGGGCCGATGACAAGGCTGGTATAGCAGAAATCATGGCGGTGATCGACTACCTCCAGAGCCATACAGACATTGTCCATGGTCCCCTGGAAATCGTCTTTTCCCCCGATGAAGAAACCGGCAAGGGCCTGCCTGAGTTCCCCCTCTCACAATTTAAAGCAAAGGCCTTTTACACCCTCGATGGCGGGCCAGCAGGAGAACTGGAAGCAGAGTGCTTTACCGCCTATAAGATCGATGTGCTCTGTCATGGTAAGGCTATTCATATCGGGCAGGCCCGGGGAAAGCTCGCCAACGCCACCATGATGGCCGCTATCTATGCGACCATGCTCCCCCGTTCAGAAAGCCCTGAGGCTACCGACGGCTACTATGGCTATTACTGCCCCATTGAAATTAAAGGGGATCTCGAAGAGGCTTCACTGGAAATCTACATCCGCGACTTTGACCAAAAGGAAATAGAGCGGCGGCTTGCGGCATTAGAGCTTTTTGGTAAAACCGTTGAGGCCCTCTTTCCTGGCGGAAGGGTCGAAGTAAAACCCCAGCTTCAGTACATCAATATGAAAGAAAAGATTGATGAACACCCCAAAGTTCTTGAGCTGTTAGAAAAGGCTGCGGAACGGGCAGGGGTACAGGCCTACCTGAAACCAATCCGGGGCGGCACCGACGGTTCCCGGCTTACCCAGATGGGCATTCCAACCCCCAATGTGTATACCGGCGGACACAACTACCACAGCAGAACCGAATGGGCATCCCTTTCAGATATGGTGGCCGCGGCAAGAACCGTACTGGAACTGGTTCAGCTCTGGGCTCACGAGAAAACCTGAAAATGAAGCACCAGGCTCCCGACCTGACGGTCTGGGAACAACGGCTGATACACCAGTGGCGTGCCTTATCTCCGGACCGGCGCGTCCCGAACCGAAGCGGCCCGGCAGGTTCCGCAGGGGCCTCGCTCCGGCATACCCCATCCGGCGCACCGAGATCCAGGGGGCAGCACTTCCCGGACAGTTCCGCACTGCCCCCGGACAGGCTTACCCCGGCTGAATTAGATCGGGCTGCGGCGGACCTTCTGACACTCCAGCGGGGGCTTACGGGAGAACGGCACCTTATCGGTTCCGTTTATATGGATGAATCCCGCAGGCTTGGGGCATACCTGCTTTTTTACTGGTTTACCTCCTATGCACAGACCTGGGGCATGCTCGACATGGCCTTGAGCGCAAGGAGAGCTCTACATAATGGTTCTGGGGCTGCCCCGTTCCGTATCCTCGACCTCGGCTCCGGGCCGGCCCCCTGCGGCTTAGCCGCCGCCGATTGGTTGAGAGCGGCTTTTCATGTCAGCGAAATTGAACTCACCGCCTGCGACCAGAGCACCCTGGCCCTCCGCCTTGCGGGGGAGCTCGCCCAATCGGCGGGGGTCACCCTTCGCAGGGTGGCCCCCTGGCGGGCCGGCCCGGACACCATTCCAGCGGATACCTATAACTGTATTGTGATGGGACACCTTCTCAATGAACTCTGGAAGGATGAGCCGGACAGGCTTGAACAACGAACCGCCTTTCTAGAAGCATTGGGGAACCGGCTGGAAGCAGGGGGTATCCTTGTCATTCTTGAGCCCGCACTGCTGGGTACCGGACGGGACCTGCTGGTCTTGCGGGACCGGCTTGTGAGATCCGGCTGGCACATCCTGGCTCCCTGTTTTACCCAGGGCCCCTGCCCCGCGGCGGCCCAGCCTAACCAGACCTGCCATAGCGATTTTGCATGGAAACCGCCCCGGATAGTCCGGGAACTGGAACGAAGGACCGGTCTCGACAAGGACCTGATTAAAACCACAGCCCTCGTACTGAGCCGCTCAATGAGCCGGCCCGTTGCAGTGGAAACGATTGATAGGCTGTACCGGGTTGTTTCGGAGCCGATGCTCAATAAGGCGGGGAGAACCCGGCTTATTCTCTGCGGCAAGGAGGGCCGGATCCCCCTGTCTACCCGGCTCGGCGAGGGGTTCCCCGCAGAAAAGGTTTTCAAACAGCTCCGCCGTTCCGATGCCATTTTCTTGCACCAACCGGAACAGCGGGAAACCGGCCTCGCCCTGGGACCTGAAACCAGGATTACCCGTTTATAATCACCAGCGCAACAATGTACAAAACAAGACAAAAGGCGCCATACAATAACAGCAGGCGATTGCTTAATTTTTTAACCTTCATGGTTCACTCCTCATATGGATAAAAGATTCCCAACGGGGTAAGAGTTCATCAAACTGAATTTCGAGACTCCGCATCATCCCAAACACCCGCGGGAGTTCTTCAGAAAAAAATCGTTCCCGTCTCAAATTTCGTATATGTTCAGCCGCACCGGGAGCAACAAAATAACCGGAGCCCCGTTCTGCATAGGCAAGCTTCATATCCGCCAGATATTGAAGCGCCCGGGCAGCGGTATTCGGATTCACCTCCAGGGAGGATGCGAGCTCCCGGGCTGAAGGAAGCCGTCCCGATTCGGTAAATGCACCGGAGAGGATTCGATCTTCCAGCAATTGGGCAATCTGCTCAAAGATGGGCCGGTCATCATTGAACTTCATCCCGGGCCTCCTTTTCACGGACCAGAGCATAACCGTATCCCATGGTAAATAACGCGGTACCAATCTGAAACACCCGAACTAGGTACCAAAAAGACTGATTTCTGCTTTCATATTCCGATAAATCAAGTTCTTTATGAACAATCACAGATTGAGCGGCATTGGGCTGAAATAATGCTGTTTGGACCCACGGATCTTTCAATAATATACCCAGTAGTAGCAGAAAAGAAGCGAGCAGTATAAAGCCGAACGTGATCGCTGCGGTCTTCCCAATGGCAAATTTTCTGAACCGGGCTGAGCCGGCCAATGAGAGAAGTACCAAAAAGGCATAATCGAAGTAGTACCTGATAATAACCGGTGCAACAGGATTATAAACCCAGAATCGACCAGTTCTCATAAGGGTTGCAACACCACTGATTAACAGAGTCTCCAGAACCACAAGGAGGGAAGCAATCACTGGATATACCACAAGATAGGTAACGAGGGCGGCGATATATTTCTCAGCGCTGCTTGCAGGAAGGAGGATCCACTCGGTACCAGCCTTTCCATCATGCATTTTGGAAAATGCGATCCCCGCAAGCAACATTCCACCACCAGCAATGAGCATGCCCCAACTTTCTGTTGACCCGGGATTATAATTATCCGTAAAGAATAGCAAAAGCAAATTGAGTGCAAGGAAAGCCCCTGCCACAATCAATACCGATGCACTATCATCGAGTATCCTGTTGCGGACGAGATAGTATAATCGACGAAAAGAAAAGGTTGTACGGATCGATGTTGTGTTCATATCAGTGGGTCTCCTTTGTCTGACTGGGCTGTGAGGAATAGAGAGCTTGTTTAAAAACTTCGGGATTTTGAATGGCAGCAGTAAACAGCATTTCCAGATCCGCACCGGCTCCGGGCTCTGCAAGCAAGGCCTGATAACCCAGAGCATCCTTTTCTGCATATATTACAGACAGCCCATTGAGTGAATCAGTTCGTCGCAGAGAAAATTGTTCGGTTATGACCGAGGCTGAGAAATTACAGAGCAGTTCTCCCTCATGAATAATCAGGATGGGATCCAACACCGTTTCCAGATCCCGGGCTTGATGGGTTGATATGATAAACATTTTATCTTGAAGATCCACCAGCGACAGGGATCGGCGAAACTGAGCCTTTGAAGGTATATCTAATCCATTGGTGGGCTCATCGAGCAAAATAAGCCGGCTGCCACTGGCCATAGCCTGTGCCAGGGCACATTTCTTCCGTTGACCATAGGACATCCGGGAAATCAATTTAGTTCTATCTACCTTAAACTCTTCGAGAAGCGTAAAAAACAAATCCCGGTTCAAGTTAGGTCTAAAAACTCCATATCGATTGAGCCATGACTCTGGTGTAAGGGCAGGACCCCAGGGGTCTTCCGGTACAAAATAGATATCCGCGAGGACCTCTGGATTCCGCTGCAGGGTGGATTTCCCATACAGGGTAATGTCACCGCTTTGCGGATACAGTGCTCCAGCGATGAGCTTTAACAGACTGGTCTTACCGGCACCATTGAGGCCCAGGAGCCCAACAATCTGACCTGGTTCTACAGATAAGCTCAGGTTCGTAAATAGACGTTGCTTGTTGTATCCAAATTCTATATTGCTGACATCAAGCATATAACCTCCTACATAGTGTACTATGTACATAGTACACTACTACACAAATACAACTATGTCAAGGCCACCTCTAAAAACTCGGTTAGATTTTTAGAGGCGCCTAAAGAAATCCCTATAGGATTTGGAGAGAATTCTGAGGTCTTTAAAGGGGTCCTTATTTTTTCCCTGAATGTATGGAAACATCGAGACTCTTCTGAAGGTTGTCGATGACATTGGACCACAAGAGAGAAATTTCCAGGGGAGTCAGGGTCTGGTACAGCCGTTCCCTGAGTTTCTGGTAAACCTCCGATCCCCGGCGGCCTTCTTCGTACAGGGTACGATACTTAGCCGGTAGTACGGTAGGTACTTTTTCATCAATTTTTGGTTCAATCCGTTCGTTATACCGGGCCTGGATTTTTTTATACTCCCCCAGAATTGAACGGGAATATTCAAGACAAAGGGGATCAAAATGAGGAATCATATCCAAATAACCTACCAGTTTTTCCAGGTTCTGCAGGGACTTTCGGTAATCCTGGGCGAGACGGAAGGTGGAGAGGGTATCCTGGGCGAATTTGATAAGATCTTCATTGGTCAAGGATTGAATGATGCCCTGTTCTGTAACATCAATTTTTATTTTAGGCATGGTTCGCAACACCTTAGAAATCAGAGTCAAAAGGGAAATAAAAATACCATCCTTCCAGAGGCCTCCTTCTATGGCACGGTACAAGTCGGTCATCTGAGCCTCATAAAGCAGCTTTTTCATATCCCGTTCGGTATAGAGCACCTCGTGAACAGCGACTGATATGCCCTTAAAGCTGATCCAGCCGGAATCAAAAAACTTGATATGGGTCTTCGCAAAAAAAGGATGGGCAGCAGCTTTCATTTCCGCTGTAAAGTTGGTATACACGGTCCGACTCACAAGTATAATAGACTGAGATCCGGACAACTCATTGGCCCTGCCCTGAAGTCGTGCTGCGGTATTAATGACCCCGCCAGAAAGGTCCCCATCCTTGGTGATGATAAAGGGGGTAAATTTTTTACCCCCCGCAATACCGGCAGAAACATGCATTTCTTCAAGGATAATCTTATATCCCGTTCGATGGGTGGCCGATTCCTTTACATTAAAAGTCCGGCGTTTTGCAAAGGTATCGATGATGAGAAGGGTCACCGCAAGGACATCACAGGCAGAAGCGCCGACGAGCACCATTTCATCACCCTGCCGCCGCTGGAACACCACATTGTAGGATTTAGCGATGTTCATGAGGTCTACCTGGATAATATCATCCAGCATCTGGAGCATGGAAAGGTTATTCTTGTTTTTTTCGCAGAACCGGGTATAGCCATGCAGGTCGAGAATACCCACATAAACATCGGAAATCGTCAGGTTCCGCTTCAGGTCGCCGCATTGTTT